>JBQCDS010000435.1:0-8932 GCA_051961035.1 Trinickia sp.
CGCCGGCGCGGATCATCCAGTCCTCGCGATCGCCGATCCCCTCCTCGGCGAGCGTGTCGGGACCCCACACCTTGAACCACCACGAATCGCCGTATTCGAGGTCCACCTTGCGCATCGCGCGGCGGAAATCGAGCGCCTCGGCGATCGATTCCTCGACGAGCGCCGTGCCGCCGGGCGGCTCCATCATCGCCGCCGCGACGTCGCACGAAGCAATGATCGCGTATTGCGGGCTCGTCGACGTATGCATCAGATACGCTTCGTTGAAGCGATGCCGATCGAACACCCCATGCTCGGAATCTTGCACGACGATCTGCGAAGCCTGCGAAATACCGGCGAGCAGCTTGTGCGTCGAATGCGTGGCGAACACGAGCGCGCCCGTGCGCGGCCGCCCGGCGCCGATCGCATGCATGTCCTGGTAGAACGGGTGAAACTCGGCGTGCGGCAACCATGCTTCGTCGAAGTGCAGCGTATCGAGGAAATCGCCGAGCAGCGCCTTGATCATTTCGACGTTGTAGACGACACCATCGTAGGTGCTCTGCGTGATCGTCAAGATGCGCGGCTTCAGATTCGGGTTTTTCTCGAGCGCTTCGCGCGCGAACGGATTGGCCAAAATCTTCTTGCGGATGTTTTCGGGCTTGAATTCGTCGCGCGGAATCGGGCCGATGATGCCGAAATTATTGCGTGTCGGCGTGAGGAAGACCGGAATCGCACCGGTCATCGTGATCGCGTGCAGGATCGACTTGTGGCAATTGCGATCGACGACGACGATGTCGCCCGGCGCCACGGTCGCATGCCAGACGATCTTGTTGGAGGTGGACGTGCCGTTCGTCACGAAAAACAGGTGATCGGCGCTGAAGATGCGCGCGGCGTTGCGCTCGGACGCCGCGACCGGGCCCGTATGGTCGAGCAACTGGCCAAGTTCGTCGACGGCATTGCATACGTCCGCGCGCAACATGTTCTCGCCGAAGAACTGATGGAACATCTGCCCGAGCGGGCTTTTCAGGAACGCGACGCCGCCCGAGTGCCCCGGGCAGTGCCAGGAGTACGAGCCTTCGTCCGCATACTTGACGAGTTCCTTGAAGAACGGCGGCGAGAGCGAATCGAGGTAGACCTTCGCCTCGCGCACGATGTGGCGCGCGACGAACTCGGGCGTGTCCTCGAACATGTGGATGAAGCCGTGCAGCTCGCGCAGGATGTCGTTCGGCAGATGCCGCGACGTGCGCGTCTCGCCGTAGAGAAAAATCGGAATATCGGCATTGCGGCGGCGCACTTCCGTCACGAACGCGCGCAATTCGAGAATCGCCGTGGCGAGCTCGGGCAACTCCCCGTCCGGTCCCGTTTCGCCGAGCATGAGTTCATCGTCGTCGAGCGACAAAATGAAGCATGACGCGCGGCTCGATTGCTGCGCGAACGAAGTCAGGTCGCCGTAGCTCGTCAGGCCGAGCACGCTCGCGCCCTCTCCTTCGATAGCTTCCGCAAGCGCGCGAATGCCCGAGCCCGAGATGTTCTCGGAGCGAAAATCTTCGTCGATGATGACGACGGGGAAACGAAACTTCATGGACGAATCTCCAAAAACAAGGACCGCTGGCACGCATTGTCCGTGCCAGCGGCCGCCGAAACTGCTGCGCGCCTGCCTAGTTTCCACGCGCTGCGCGTCTGTCGTATGACGAAACGGACGCTCGAGCCCTTTGCGCCGCTACGTCTTGGGCAGCGTGACGCCATGCTGCCCCTGGTATTTCCCGCCGCGATCGGCATACGACACATCGCACACTTCATCGCTCTCGAAAAACAGCACCTGCGCCACGCCTTCGTTCGCGTAGATCTTCGCCGGCAGCGGCGTCGTATTCGAGAACTCGAGCGTCACGTAGCCTTCCCACTCGGGCTCGAACGGCGTCACGTTGACGATAATGCCGCAGCGCGCGTAAGTCGATTTGCCCAGGCAAACCGTCAACACGTTGCGCGGAATGCGGAAGTATTCGACGGTACGGGCGAGCGCGAAGGAATTGGGCGGGATGATGCAGACATCGCCCTTGAAATCGACGAACGACTTTTCGTCGAAGTTCTTCGGATCGACGATCGTCGAATTGATGTTCGTGAATATCTTGAATTCATCCGCGCAGCGGATGTCGTAGCCGTAGCTCGACGTGCCGAAACTCACGATCTTGCGGCCGTCTTGGGAGCGCACCTGATCGGGCACGAACGGCTCGATCATGTTGTGCTGTTCGGCCATGCGCCGAATCCACTTGTCGGATTTGATGGTCATAAAAAGACGCTGAATTAAGCGGATTTACTGGCGGATCACGCCGCACGCGATGGCGGCGCCGACGCTGTGATCGGGAAATTCGGGATCGCTCGGCTCGTGCCCGACGAGCACCGAGCGGCCGACGACCGAGCGCACACCGTCGAGCGAGACATCCGTCGCGACGATGAAGCCGGCGGCGACGCCTGTCGAATCCGCGTGAATATTGCCGAGATCGCCGGCGCGCCTCACGCCGCTCCTGAGCCGGTCCGCCGCCGGCGCGAACACGGCGCCCGCACTCGAGCCGTCGGCCGCGTTGCAATCGCCGCGCTCGTGCACCTGCAAGGCATGATCGCTGTTCGGCGGCAGGCCGACCAGGTTGTACGTCACTTGCACGCCGTCCGCGCGTTCGATGAACGTGACGGTGCCGCGCGTCGTCTTGCCGACCGTGGGCAAGACTTGCGCGCTGGCGCGTTTCTCGTGGGGGCCGAAAAAGGCGGCGCAGCCGCCGAGTGTCGTGCTCGCCAGCACCAGGCCGGCCACGACGATGCTCGGGCGACGGGCACGCCGCCCGCCGGTTCGTTGTCTCATGCGATCCTCATGCCGGCACGCCGCGCGCATCGCGCCGCCGAGCCGGACTCAAGCGAAGGCGACATGATACCGCGACGCGCGGCGCGCCCGCACGATTGCGGCCGCGCACCGCTTGCGGCGAAGCGAAGCGGCGATACCCGAGAGCCCAAGCATTGCCCAGTTGGTGACTCACGTGTCTTGAACGACGATGGTCGGAAACTTCGAACTCATGTCGCGGGCGCGCTCGGCGATGCGGATCGCCACTTTGCGTGCGATCGCGCGATAGGTTTCGGCGATCCGGCCTTGCGGGTCGGCCACGACGCTCGGATGTCCGCTGTCCGCCTGTTCGCGGATCCCGATGTCGAGCGGCAGGCTGCCGAGTACCTCGACGCCGTATTCCTTGGCCATGCGCTCGCCGCCGCCGGCGCCGAAGATGTGTTCCGCATGCCCGCAATTCGAACAGATGTGGATGCTCATGTTCTCGACCAACCCGAGAATCGGCACGCCCACCTTCTCGAACATCTTCAGGCCCTTCTTGGCGTCGATGAGTGCGATGTCCTGCGGCGTCGTGACGATGACGGCGCCCGTGAGCGGCACGCGCTGCGCGAGCGTGAGCTGGATATCGCCGGTGCCGGGAGGCATATCGACGATCAGGTAGTCGAGCTCGCTCCAGTTCGTTTGACGCAGCAGCTGTTCGAGCGCCGACGTGGCCATTGGGCCGCGCCAGACCATCGGGTTGTCCTGGTCGACGAGAAAGCCGATCGAATTCGCTTCGACGCCGTGCCCTTTCATCGGATTCATCGATTGGCCATCGGGCGATTCGGGACGCCCCTCGATACCGAGCATCATCGGCAGCGACGGGCCGTAGATATCGGCGTCGATGATGCCGACGGCCGCGCCTTCGCTCGCGAGCGCCAACGCCAGATTGACGGCCGTGGTGCTCTTGCCGACGCCGCCCTTGCCGGACGCCACGGCCACGATGTTCTTCACCTTCGGCAACAGCTTCACGCCCGGCTGCACCGTGTGAGCGACGATGGATTGCGACACCGCGACCTCGGCGCGCTCGACGCCCGGCACCTTCAAGAGCGCTTGCTCGACGAGGGCGCGCACGGCCTCGAATTGGCTCTTGGCAGGATAGCCGAGCACGAGTTCGGCCCTGACGGCCGCGCCGTCGACGCTGACGTTTTTGACACCCTTGCCGGTCGCGAACGGCCGACCCGTGTTGGGATCGGTGACGGCCGCGAGCGCGGCGTCGACCAAGGCCCGATCAATACTCATCGATTCGACTCCGAGAAAAACGAGCGCGGCGCCACGCCTTGAGCGCACGGCGCGCGAGAAATGTTGCGGAAAAACAATAGGTTGAAAGCCACTATTGCCTGTCGTTGCCAAAAGCTGGGTACCAGGATGCCTTGGCGCAGCGGCCCAGGCCGCGTGGATACCCATCGCCCCTATTGTAGTGGCTAGCGATGGGGCGCGCCGCCGCTCGGCCCCAATGCGCCGGCCCACCGCCGGGGTACTTCGCGGCATCGCGCGCAGCCGCGCGAGCAACCGTTCTCAAAGAGGCTTCGAACATGAACACAAAACTCATCACTAGACTCAGTGCTTTCGCCATTGCCGGCGCGGTGCTCGCCGGTTGCTCCACCGAGCAAGGAACCAATACGGCGGTGGGCGCCGCCGCGGGCGCCGCCACAGGCGCTGCGGTGGGCGGCCTACTTGGAGGCGGCAAGGGTGCGGGGATCGGCGCCGGCGCGGGCGCGGTCGTCGGCGGGGTGGTCGGCAACCTGTGGCACGACGTCAAGGGTCTGTTCTCCTCGACGCCGAACACTGCCGGCACGACGGTCAGCCAACAACAGGACGGCACGGCCAAGGTCAGCCTCAGTGGCGATGCGGCGTTCGCGGAGGGTAGCGATCGGCTCCTTCCCGAAAGCTCCACATCGCTCGACAAAATCGTCACCTATCTGAAAGCGCATCCGGCTGCCACCGTGGAAGCGCGTGGCTATACGGACAGCAAAGGCAGCGCCCGGCTCAATCGAACGCTGTCGCAAAGGCGAGCACAAGCCGTGTTGAACTATCTCACGCAGAACGGCGTACCGCCGAACCAAGTACTGCCCGCACGAGGCTACGGCGAAGAGGACCCTGTCGCGGACAACCAGACTGTCGCGGGCCGCGCGGCGAATCGGCGCGTCGAGCTGTATCTGCATCCCAACGCCTCTGCCGCCCAGCCTTCCGCCGCATCGCAATAGTCGCACTATCGCGCGGTTCGACACGCAGGCCCGCTCCCCAGCGTACGCTGGACGATTCAAGGACCGGTGTCGAACTGCCGCTGCCCCCACCACTTCAACGCGCGAACGCGTTGTTCGCGACTTCCCACAACCTCGCCAACCGCGAACGGCCTGCCCGTACCGGAATCGGCGATATCAGCGAAGGGCCTCGATCGAGGCTCGACCTATGCTCCTCGTTCGGATGTGAGACGACATAGCGCGTATCAAGCGTCGTCACACCATGCGCTAGCGGCCTAGCGCCCAGTCCTAATGTGATGACGCGTCCGGCAATCCCTTCTTCGAAAAAATTGAAAACATTTGTTGCGTTCCATTGCCAAAAGATGCGATGCAGGGCAACTTCGCGCATCGGCACGCGATAAAGGGCCGGATTCGGAGGTTAGGCATCTGCAGTGCTACCCCCAAGCGCTACCGATGGCTCCCACCGGTACGGCCGATGCGCCGCCTCGTCTCGGCATTGCCGCGGCACCACGGCCTCGCGCGAGCCGCGTGAGGGAATAGTTTTTCCGGAAAGAGGATACGAACATGAACGCAAAAATCGTCACCCGTCTCACCGTCTTCGCCGTAACAGGCGCGCTTCTCGCCGGGTGCGCGACGCAACAAGGGACCAACACCGCCTTCGGAACCGGCGCGGGCGCCGCGACCGGCGCCGCGCTCGGCGCCATTTTCGGCGGTGGTAAGGGCGCCGCCATCGGCGCGGGTGTCGGGGCAGCGGCCGGCGCCGTGACCGGCTACAACTGGCAAGCGATCCGCAACAAGCTATCGGGCGCGTCCAAAGGCACCGGCACGCAAGTCACCGAGCAGCCGGACGGTTCGCTCAAGTTGAACATTCCCAGCAATGTGACCTTCGCGACGGACAGCTACCAGATCAACCCGTCGCTCTACCCGACGCTCAACGAGTTGGCGACGCAAATGCAGCAGCACCCGGAACTCGTCGCGCGCATCAACGGCTACACGGATAGCACGGGCAGCGCATCGTATAACCAGACGTTGTCGCAAAACCGGGCGCAAAGCGTAGCGACTTACTTGAGCCAACACGGCATTGCGCCGCAGCGGCTGGCTCCAGCCGGCTACGGCCCGGGCAACCCGATTGCCGACAACAACACCGCGAGCGGCCGGGCCGAAAATCGCCGCGTCGAGATCTATCTGAGCGCAATGCCGCAAACGCAGCGCGGTACGCCTCAGTAACCCAGAGAGACGCTGCGCGACCGGTTGACGGCCCGCCGGCGGTCGATCGGTGCGTGGCCAAAAACCGTGACGGAAGGTGGCTCCAAGGCGCCGGTAAACCTTTCGAAAAATTTTTCGAACTCGGCGGCGTTTCGGCTGTCTGTATAGACGGTACGTGGCTGGCCAACGCCGCTGCGTCACCATTCTCCTCTTGTCGTTGTTGCTCCGGGGCCGACTGCCCCGGTTTTTTTTGCCCGATTTCCGCCCGATCGTGCAGGGCCCATCGGCAAATGGCTCGTCGTCTCTCGGCAATCGGCCACGTGCCGCGCCTACCGGCGGCGCGTCGCGTGCCTGCTAAAATCGTCGTTTTCCCTCAAGCAGCACACCTTCCTATACGCTCATGACCGTATCCGCCCCTCATTTCGCCGCGCAAGCCGGCGCGGGCGCCGCCCGCCGCCGCATTCTCGTGACGTCCGCCTTGCCTTATGCGAACGGACAGATCCACCTCGGCCACATGGTCGAGTTCATCCAGACGGACGTCTGGGTGCGCGCGATGCGAATGCACGGACACGAGGTCTACTACGTCGGCGCGGACGACACGCACGGCACGCCGGTCATGCTCAGCGCGGAAAAGGAGGGCATCACGCCCAAGCAGCTGATCGAGCGCGTCTGGGGCGAGCATACGCGCGACCTCGGCAACTTCCTGATTTCGTTCGATAACTATTACTCGACCGATTCCGAGGAAAACGAGACGCTGTGCGCGACGATTTACGGCAACCTCGAACGAGCCGGCTTCATCGACGCACGCGAAATCGAACAAGCGTATGACCCGGTCAAAGAGATGTTCTTGCCCGATCGCTTCATCAAGGGTGAGTGCCCCAAATGCGGCGCGAAGGATCAATACGGTGATAGTTGCGAAGTGTGCGGCTCGACCTATCAGCCGACCGATCTCGTGAACCCGTATTCGGCCATTTCCGGTGCAACGCCCGTGCGCCGCAAGTCGACGCACTATTTCTTCCGGCTCTCCGATCCCCGCTGCGAGAATTTCCTGCGCGGCTGGGTGAGCGGGCTCGCGCAGCCCGAGGCAACGAACAAGATGCGCGAGTGGCTCGGCGAGGCCGGCGATGCGAGGCTCGGCGATTGGGACATCTCGCGCGATGCGCCCTACTTCGGTTTCGAAATCCCCGGCGCGCCCGGCAAGTACTTCTACGTCTGGCTCGATGCGCCCGTGGGCTACTACGCGAGCTTCAAGAATCTCGCGAATAAGCGCGGCTTCGATTTCGAGGAATGGATCAAGTCCGGCACGAGCACGGAGCAGTACCACTTCATCGGCAAGGACATCCTCTATTTCCACACGCTGTTCTGGCCGGCCATGCTCGAGTTCGCGGGCTACCGCACGCCGACGAACGTGTTCGCGCACGGCTTTTTGACTGTCGATGGCGCGAAGATGTCAAAGTCGCGCGGCACGTTCATCACCGCGAACAGCTACATCGAGACAGGCCTGAACCCCGAATGGCTGCGCTACTACTTCGCCGCGAAGCTGAACGCGACGATGGAAGACCTCGACCTGAATCTCGATGATTTCCAAGCGCGCGTGAACAGCGATGTCGTCGGCAAATACGTCAACATCGCGAGCCGCGCCGCGGGCTTTCTCATCAAACGCTTCGACGCGCGTGTGCAAGATAGCGCGATGCACCATCCGCTGCTCGCGGCGCTGCGCGAGGCGATCCCGCAGATCGCCGCCCATTACGAAGCGCGCGAATACAGTCGCGCCGTGCGCCAAACGATGGAGCTGGCCGATGCGGTCAACGGCTATGTCGATACGGCCAAGCCATGGGATCAAGCGAAGGATCCGGCCAATGCCGCGCTGCTGCACGAGACGGTCAGCGTGAGCCTCGAAGCGTTCCGGCTGCTTTCGATCGCTCTGAAGCCCGTGCTCCCCGCCTTGGCCGCCAAGGTCGAGGCATTCCTCGGCGTGGCGCCCCTTGCGTGGGCCGATGCGGCCACGCCGCTGTCGTCGGCGCAGCCCATCAACGCCTATCAGCACCTGATGACGCGCATCGACGCGAAGCAGATCGAAGCGCTGGTCGCGGCCAATCGCGGCTCCTTGCAGCCGACGGAAACGGGGGCAACCTCGGCGGCGACATCGGCTGCGACATCGGCTGCTTCAGGCGCGGCAACCAAAACGAAGAATAAGGCCACGGCGGCCTCGAACGATACGCACAGCGAGTCGATCTCGATCGACGATTTCGCGAAGATCGACTTGCGCGTGGCGCTCATCGTCGATTGCAAGGCCGTGGAGGGTTCGGACAAGCTGCTGCAACTGACGCTCGACGTCGGCGAAGAAAAGACGCGCAACGTGTTTTCGGGCATCAAGTCGGCTTATCGCCCCGAGGATTTGGTGGGCAAGTTGACGGTGATGGTGGCTAACCTCGCGCCGCGCAAGATGAAATTCGGCTTATCGGAAGGCATGGTGCTGGCCGCGTCGAGCGCCGACGAGAAGGCCGAGCCGGGGCTCTATATCCTCGAGCCGCACAGCGGCGCCAAGCCCGGCATGCGCGTGCGCTAATTGTCGGTGAAGGCAAGCTAGGTGGTGCGCACGGCTTAGCGCTGTGCGCACTACCTAGCACCGAGCACGCACCAAGCACGCGCGAAGCCGCACAGCCGCCGAGCACCT
>JBQCDS010000436.1:0-2529 GCA_051961035.1 Trinickia sp.
AATTGAACTCGCCCGGCGACGGTTCGATGCGGCTCCAAGCGAATTCAGCGATACGTACTTGCTTGATGCCTAGCGCGCGCATTCGTGCGGCGTCTTCTTTCCACATGGCTTCGGGCCAGTGCTCCGGGTAATAGCAGACTCCAAGACGCATTGCGATGATCCTCTTGTCTTTATCGTTGTTGCTTGCGCGTTACGCGGGTTGTTCTATGCTGTCCAGCAGGGCGACGGCGAAGCCGTCTTCGGCGAACAAATGGCATGCGTAAATCGGCGCGCGGAACGATGCGCTATCTCCTTGCTTCAGACGCGCATCGCCGGACGCCTTCGCGATGAGCACGGCGCCGCCCGGTTGTTCGAGATGCACGTAGCTGTGTTCGCCGAGTTCTTCGACGAGCGTGATCGCGCGCGTGAGCGTGACGGTGCTGCCATCGTTCGTCTGCGACACTGCGCTGATCGTCGGTTCGAGATGCTCGGGACGCACACCGAAAGTCACGGGGGCGCCCACGCTGAGATGGCCGCCTTGCAACGGCAGCCGCACCGATTCACCACTGTGTTCGAGCGTGATCGTCACGCCATTCGCGTCGATGGAGGCCACCGTCGCCGATAGAAAATTCATCCGTGGCGAGCCGATGAAGCCCGCGACGAATTTGCTTTTAGGCCGGTGATAAAGATCGAGCGGAGCGCCGATTTGGGCGATGCTGCCGAAACGTTCGGTGTCCTTGCCGGCATGCAGCAGCACGATCTTGTCGGCGAGCGTCATCGCCTCGATTTGATCGTGCGTGACATAGACAACACTCGCCCCAGCGAACTGTCGATGCAGGCGCGCGATTTCGATTCGGGTCTGCCCACGCAACGTCGCATCGAGATTGGAAAGCGGCTCGTCGAAGAGAAAGACGCCGGGCTCGCGCACGATCGCGCGCCCGATCGCTACCCGTTGCCGTTGTCCGCCCGAGAGTGCTTTGGGATGTCGATCGAGCAAGGCGTCCAGTTGAAGGATGTGGGCGGCGTCGCGCACTTTGCGATCGATCTCGGCCTTGGGCGTCTTCGCCAGCTTCAGGCCGAAGGCCATGTTCTCGTAGACCGTCATGTGCGGAAAGAGCGCGTAGCTTTGGAAGACCATCGCGACGCCGCGCTGTGCGGCCGGCACGTCGTTCATGAGTTGGCCGCCGATGGAGACAACCCCGACGGTCACATCCACCATCCCCGCGATCATTCGGAGCAATGTCGACTTGCCGCAGCCCGATGGGCCGAGGAAGACGCAGAATTCGTTCTTGCCGATCTCCAGATCGACGTCGCGAATCACCGGTGCGCTGTCGCCGTAAGCCTTTTGCACACCGCGCAATGAAATGCTCGCCATCGTGCTGTCTCCGTGTTCTAATCAGCGCGAAATGATTAAGCGCTTAAGCAGCGCGCGATAAAAATTCGGCCACGATGGGACCGGCGCTGCTGTCTCCAATCTTCGTTGTTGCTTAGTCCCCAATGTAGCCGCGCTGCGGCCGAACGCGCAAATGTTGAATGACCATCCCATTTATTGAGAGGCTATGGCGACGCTGAATGAAGTGGCTGCGCGAGCGGGCGTGACGCCTGCCACCGTCTCGAACGTGCTGCGTAATAAAGGACGCGTCGGCGAGGCCACGCGCGAGCGTGTGCTCGAGGCGATCGCCGCGTTGGGGTATCGGCCGCACTTGCCTGCGCGGGCGCTGGCGGAAGGCCGCGCGCCGACGATTGCGCTCATGGTGTCGAGTATCGCGAATCCGTTTTATCCCGAGTTCGCGCTTGCGGTGGAGAGCGCATTACGGCGCAAGGGGCGGTTCCTCATCATTTGCAACACCGAGGGCGATCCGCAGACCGGGCGTGCCTACCTCGATCAGATCGCGGGGACGTTGTCCGAGGGGGTGTTGGTGATGAATGCGAACCTCGATTTCGAGGATTTGCGCATGACCGAACTGCGTGGCGCGCCTGTGGTGCTGTGCATGTGGGAGCGGCCGCTCGATCCGCCGGGGTTGCCGAGCGTCGCGGTGGATTTTCGATTGGCCGGGGAACTGGCGGCGCAGCATCTGTTGTCGCGGGGGCATCGGCGAATCGGGGCGATTGTCGGCAGCAAGGTGTATGGGATCCATGCGGCGCGTTACGACGGCTTTGTCGATGCGATGCGAGCGGCAGGGCTCGATGGTGCCACGGCGCCCGTGCGATATGCGCCCGATACGACGCAGGGTGGATACGCGGCAGCGCTCGATCTATTGACGGCGCATCCCGATCTCACGGCGCTCTTTGCGACGAACGATTTGCCGGCGCTCGGCGCGATACAGGCCGCGGCGGACTTGGGCTTCGACGTGCCGGGCCGGTTGTCGGTAATCGGCATTACCGATATTCAACTGGCGCGCGAATCGAGGCCGGCGCTCACCACCGTTGCCGTGCCTACAACCGAAGCGGCCGAGCTTGCCGTCCACGAGCTCAATGCGGCTCGGCGCGGCCGCCTCGCCGGCTGAGTGAATGTACCAGCCGACGCCGCGCGTGTTGTCGAACACGACG
>JBQCDS010000437.1:0-11116 GCA_051961035.1 Trinickia sp.
AATGCGCGTGGAGCGGCGCGCGGCCGATTCAAAAGGGTTGGTCTCCCGGATTAGCGACGTTAACCCCAAGCAAGAGAACGAGCAAGCGCTGATGCAAAGCGAATCGCGCTAACATCAACTGATATAACTCTCGCCGTACGCTGTGTTCCTGATCCAGGAATTCAAGATCGCCTTCGCCAATCCGAAAGCGCTCGAAATACTGGGCTCGTATTCGGCCGCGCAAATTCGCGGGCTCTCGATCGTCGAATTCGTTCATACGGACCATCGCGACGTGATCGAAGAGCGCATCGGGCGCTTGCTGCGCCGCTTTACGGCCGCGCCGGCACGCGAAGCGAAGTGGCTGCGGCTCGACGGTACCGCGTTCCTTGGCGAAATGACCGCCGTGCCTTACGAACTCGACGGCGTGCGCGGCGCGCTCGTCATGCTGCAAGACATCACGAGCCGCAAGGAAGCCGAGACGCAGCGCGATCGGTTGTTCGATCTCTCGCTCGATCTGACATGCCTGGCCGATCCTGCCGGCCGCTTCAAGCGCGTGAACCCGGCGTTCACGAAGGTGCTGGGCTGGTCCGCCGACGAATTGCTGTCGCGCCCGTTCATCGACTTCGTCCATCCCGAGGACCGCGCGCGCACGATGCACGAAATCGGAAGCCGACGCCCCGGCGAGCCGATCGATCAGTTCGAAAACCGGTATCTGTGCAAGGACGGCAGCACGCGCTGGCTCTCTTGGAAGGCGATCCAGCTCGAGGGCCTCATCTACGCCACCGCGCGCGACGTGACCGAGAGCCGCCGCGCCACGCAGCAGTTGGAGCAGGCCCGGGCCGACGCCGAAGCGGCCTCGCGTACAAAGAGCGCGTTCCTCGCCACGATGAGCCACGAGATCCGAACGCCGATGAACGGCGTCATCGGCATGATCGAGGTGCTGTCCCAAACCCCGCTGTCGAGCGATCAGGGCGATATGGTCACCACCGTCCGGGAATCGGCGAACGCGCTGCTCACGCTCATCGACGACATTCTCGATTTCTCCAAGATCGAGGCGGGCCGGCTTCATATCGAACGCGTTCCGCTGTCGATCTCGCACCTCGTCGACGGGCTGTGCCAATCGCTCACGCACGTCGCCCAGCGCGCCGGCGTCAAGCTCGATAAATCGATTGCGCCCGATCTGCCGAAGGTCGTGCTGTCCGATGACACGCGGCTGCGTCAAGTGCTCTACAACCTTGTCGGCAACGCGATCAAGTTCTCGGGCGGGCGCCCCGACAAGCCCGGCGCCGTGCGCGTGAGCGTCGAAGTCTCGCCGCATCCGGCCGGGCCCAAGCACGCGCAGATTCGCTTCCATGTAAGCGACAACGGCATCGGGATGTCGAGCGACACGTTGCCGAAGCTGTTCAAGCCGTTCACGCAAGCCGAGGCCTCGACGACGCGCCGCTTCGGCGGCACGGGCCTCGGCCTCGCGATCTGCCGCCGGTTGTGCGAACTGATGGGCGGCGAGGTGTCGGCGCAAAGCGAGTTGGGCGTGGGCTCGGTGTTCACGGTGAGCCTGCCGTTCGAAATCGGCGAACCGGCGGCCGACCTCCACGGCGCACTGTCGCAGGCGAACGCCGGCGGGCGCGGCACGCAGCGCATCGGCGGCGCCGGCCCGGCACCGTCGATCGCGCAGGCGCGCGAACTCGGGCGATTGATTCTCGTGGCCGAAGACGACGCGATCAATCAGAAGGTGATCCTGCGTCAACTCGGGCTGCTCGGGCATGTCGCCGAGATCGCCGGAGACGGACGCGAGGCGCTCGCGCTGTGGCGGGCCAATCGCTATGCCCTGCTGCTGACCGACCTGCACATGCCGGAGATGGACGGCTACGAGCTCGTCGAGACGATCCGCCGCGAGGAAGCCCCAGGCACGCGCTTGCCGATCGTCGCGCTGACGGCGAACGCCGTGCAGGGCGAAGCGGCCCGCGCCAAGGAGGTCGGCATGGACGGCTACTTGACCAAGCCGCTTCAGCTCGCTCGCCTGCAAGCCGTGCTCGATTCGCACTTTCCCGTGGAAGCCAGCCCGAATGCTGGCACGCCGGCAGCCGCCATGGCGCCCGAGCCGGCGCACGAACAAGCCGTGGACATCGAAGTGCTCAAAGGCATCGTCGGCGACGATCCCGAGATCGTTCGCGAGCTGCTCTCGGACTACCAGCAGTCGGTGGGGCGGCTCGCGGACGAACTGCGCGCGCATTGCAAGGCCGGCCGTGGCCGGGAAGCCGGCGCGATCGCCCACAAACTCAAATCTTCGTCGCGCTCCGTGGGCGCGCTCACGCTCGGCGATCTGTGCGCCGAACTGGAAAATGCCGGCAAGGCCGGCGACCTCGCGCTGCTGGCCAATTGGGCCAAGCAGTTCGATGCGGCGTTGGCTGCCGTCGAGCAATCGCTCGACCAGCTGCTCGCCGTGGAAACGAAATGAAGCTGTGTTGGATAGACCCTAGGACGGATCAATCATGACGGAACTCAACGATCTGACTCCCAAGCACGCGGCCGTGCTCGTCGCGAGCCAATCCGTGGCCGACGCGGAACTCGTCGGCAAGTTGCTGCAGGACGAATTTCACAACGTCCGGCTGTCGACGAAACCCGATTTCGCCGTCGACGACTTCGAGGCGCACCGGCCCGCCGTGCTCGTGCTCGCCTTCGACACGCTCGATGCGGCCCAGCGCTATTACATCGGGCTTTATCGGCTCAGCACGGTCGTGCACGAGACGCGCCACCGCGTCGTCGTGCTGTGCAACAAGCACGACGTGTGGACCGTCTATGAGCAGTGCAGCAACGGTCTGTTCGACGATTACGTGCTGTTTTGGCCGGCCACCAACGACGCCCCGCGCATCCGCATGTCCGTGCACCAAGCGCTGCGCATCATGGCGGCCAAGGAGCAAGCGGGCGATGTCGCCCCGCGCGCGGCGCCGGCCGGTGTCAGTGCGCCGCGGCCACAGCGTGCCGCGCCGGTCGAAGCCGAAACGGACACGGTAGTCGGCCGCGCCCCGAGCGCCCCGGCGCAGGCAGCGCAGGCCGGCGCGCCCGCCTGGAAGCCGGTGCCGAAAGCGCCGGCCATGGCGCCCAAGCGCCTGGCCGTGCTCATCGTCGAGGACGACGGGTTCCAGCAAAAGCTGATCGGCCGCCTGATGACCGGGCTCGACATCGACGTGCTCTTCGCCGACAGCGGCGCGCAAGCGATCGAACAGATGTGGGAGCACAGGCCCGACCTCGTCCTGATGGACGTCGGGCTGCCCGACACGAGCGGCGTCGAAGCGACGCGCAAGATCAAGTCGATCGGACAGTTCGGGCACGTGCCGATTCTCATGGTCACGGGACACAGCGAGCGCAACATCGTCGTCGACAGCTTGAAGGCCGGCGCGGCCGACTTCCTCGTCAAGCCGTTCGACAAGAGCACGTTGCACGAGAAGGTGCGCCAATTCCTGCCGGCCTTGGCCGCCGCATCGTGAGCGCGCCGCTCAGCGCGGCACGAGCCGCATCCGCCAGCAGCACCTAGCAGTGTGCAGCTAATGCGCAACGCAAAACATCCTCAACCAGTCGTGGTGTAGCACATGGAGCAAGGCACACGCCCTCGCAAAATTCTCGTCGTCGACGACGAGCCGTTCGTCCTCAAAGTGCTGGTGCGGCAGTTGACGCAGCTCGGCTACGAGGAAATCCTTTCGTACGAGCACGCGCAAGACGCGCTCTCGGTGCTGGAGAGCGGGGATCATCAGGTCGATGTCGTCTTCACCGACTTGCAGATGCCGGGGATGGACGGCGTCGAGTTCCTGCGCCAACTCGTGCACCGTGGCTATGACGGCGAAGTCGTACTCGTGAGCGGCGAAGACGCGCGCATCCTCAAGAGCGCGGAAAAGCTGGCCTACTCGCGCGGGCTGCGCGTGTTGGGATCGCTCGCGAAACCGGCCACGCGCGAGCAGTTGCAGCAAAGCCTGAGCGCGGCCGAGCCGCCCGCATCGGCACCCGCACCGGCACCGGAACGCACGTATCTGCCGGAAGAGTTGCGCCAGGCGATCGCGGCCGGGCAGCTCGTGACGTGCTATCAGCCGCAAGTCGCGTTCGCCACGGGCGAGGTCATGGGCGTAGAAGCGATGATCGGCTGGCAGCATCCGCGCGACGGGCTCGTACCGGCCGACCGGCTGCTCGCCAGCGAGCAATACTATGGCGTGCTGAACGATTTGACGCGCTCGATGCTCCAAACCACGCTCGAGCAGGCGGCGCGTTGGCAAGACTTGGGCGACGATTTCCGCCTCGGCATCAATTTGTCGATGGACGATCTCGCCGCGCTCGACTTCCCCGATTTCATCGTCGACGCCGCCGCGCACGCGCACTTTCCGCTGTCGCGGCTCGTGCTCGAAATCAACGAAACACGGATCACGCGCGACCGGCTTCTCTCGCTCGATGTGCTGACGCGGCTTCGCTTGAAGCGCATCAGCCTGCTGCTCGACGATTTCGGCACCGGACAGTCGTCGTTGGCGCACCTGCGCGACGTGCCGTTCGACGAGTTGAAGCTCGACGGCGGCTTCGTGCATGGCGCCAGCCGCGATTCATCGCTCAATGCGATCGTCAAGGCGAGCCTGCTTCTCGCGCGCCAACTAAACATGCGCACCGTGGCGCAAGGCATCGACGATCTCGAAGATTGGAACGTCTTGCGCGACTTGTCGTGCGACGTCGCGCAGGGCAGGTTCGTGGGCGAGCCGATGCCGGCCGACGCGCTGCCGCAATGGGCGCGAACCTGGGCCGCGCGATATGCGTCGCTCGTGCGTTGACGGCGGCCGCGTCTCGCGCTCGCCCAAACTTCTCCCCTAGACGGCTGAGGCTTCAGCGCGCCTCGACCATCAACACGTCGAGCATGAACGAGCCATCGCCGCGCACGCCGTAGTACTCGCGTACTTCGTCGGGCGCGCTTTCCCACAGCGAGCGGATGGCTTGCGCCCGCACGGGCGGCGTGCGCATGCGCGCGATCCACGACGCGTATTCGATCGGCAAGCGCCAGCGCTCGCGCACGCTCGCCGTGAACCCCGCCGCGGCAAAGAACGCGATCCATTCGTCGGCGCGGTAGTTGCGCACATGGGAGCCGTCGCGCAGCACTTCGATCGCCTGCAAATGCGTGTCGAGCAACGGTGAATCGGCGCCGACGACGTCGATGAACAGCACGCGGCCGCCCGGCTTCAACACGCGGCGCACTTCGGCGAGCGCACGCGGAACGTCGTGCCAATGATGCGCGCTCATGCGGCTCACCACCCAGTCGAACGATGCATCGGCGAACGGCAGGCGTTCGGCGCTGCCTTGTTGCGTGCGGATGTTGGCCAAGCCTCGATCGCGCGCGGCCGTCGCGACTGTCGCGAGCATCGGTTCCGCAAGGTCGTACGCCACGACCGAGCGTGCATGCCGAGCGCAGGCGAAGCTCGCGTGACCGGCCCCGCATCCGAGGTCGAGCACGTCGGCGTTGGGCGTCGATGCGATCTGCGCGGCCAGCGTCTCCAGATCGGCGCCGCTCGCGTGGGTTTGACTCGTCAAATAGGCGGCGGCGGTCGAGCCGAATGCGTCCGCGACTTGATCGTGATGTTTCATCGGTGCGCTCCTTGGCGGCGAAGGAAAAGGCGAAGCCGGGCGAGCCGGCGGGCACGTCGTCGTTCGGTTCGCTAAGAAGCCCTGCCATGTCGACGACGCGTACCGCTACAATAGGGCCAGCCTAGTACCGGTACAAGGCAAGCAAATATCCTGGTATCGGACCTACCCGGTTTCGAATGCCGTGCTCGATGTGCCGGTGCCGATATCCCCTATTCGACTGACCATCATGACCACCGCTGAGTCGTCCCCTCGTCGCGCGAGCGCGCATCGCGCCGATTCGGCATCGCCGGCAGGCGTCGCGGCGCCCGCGCGCGCGCTCGGCGAATTCATTCGCGCCCACCGCGAACGGCTCACGCCGCAAGCCGTCGGCCTCCCCCCCGGCCCGCGACGCCGCACGCCGGGATTGCGCCGCGAGGAAGTCGCCCAGATGTGCGGCGTCAGCCCGACTTGGTACACGTGGATCGAGCAGGGGCGCCCCGTCTCGGCGTCGGCCGACGCGCTGGCACGCATCGCCGTTGCGCTGCGGCTCTCGCGCGCCGAGCGCGCTTACCTGTTCGAACTTGCCGGCGAGCGCGATCCGGCCGAACCGACGCCCGCCTCAAACGATGCGCCGGCGGCCTTGATCGCGACGGTCGGCCTTCTCGGTGCCCCTGCCTACGTCCTCGATCGGCAGTGGAATGCCCTGGCGTGGAACGCTCAGGCGGCGGAACTGTTCGTCGGCTGGCTCGACGCAGCGCCCGATCCGGCGCGCGAGCGCAACCTGTTGCGCTTCACGTTCACCGAACCGGCTGCGCGCAAGCTGATCGTGGATTGGGAGACCCGCGCGCGCCGTCTCGTCGCCGAATTTCGCGCCGATTCGATTCGTCATCTGAATGACGGCCCGACACACGCCCTCATCGAAGCCCTCTCCGCCGAAAGCGAGGCATTCGGGCGCTTTTGGGCCTCGCAGGACGTCGGCGAGCGCGAAGGCGGCACGCGGGCATTCGATCACCCGCGGCTCGGACACATTACCTACGATCAAATCACGCTGCGTCCCGCGCATCGCGAGGATTTGCTGCTGGTGGTGCTCGTGCGTGCGTGAGGGGCGTGTTCCGCCGATGACGCCGGCAGCGCTCGGTGCGCTTGCTACGCACGCTATGCCCGCCATCCGCACGGCAAGACCCGCATAGACGGTAAGATAGCGCCCAACGTCCACGACGGCCTCCGCTGCCGGCCTATGACCACTTTACCCAACGAACCGACGCCGCCCGTGCTCGCCGCCCTGCTCGCGCGCGTGGCGATGCAAGACGCCAGCGCGCTGCGTACGTTGTACGACTTAACGAGCGCGAAACTGTTTGGCGTCGCGCTGCGTATATTGGTGAGGCGCGAATGGGCGGAGGAGGCGTTGCAAGAGTCGTATGTCAACATCTGGCGCTACGCGGGCGACTACCGCGAGGCGCTCGCGGCTCCGCTCACCTGGATGGCCGCGATCGTGCGAAATCGCGCGCTCGACTGCCTGCGCCGGCAAAAGGCCGCCGCATCCGACGGCACGGCGCTTGTGACCGAATGGAGCGACACGCTCGACGAAGTCGTTGCCGGCGATGAGCGCGACCCCGCCGATTCGGCGCTTTGGTCCGAACAAGCGAGGCAGCTCGCGCTCTGCCTGTCGCGGCTGGAAGCGAGCCAGCGCCAAGCCGTTACGCTCGCGTATCTGCGCGATCAAAGCCATAGCGAGATCGCGCAGCAGTTGTCGGTGCCGCTGGGTACCGTCAAGTCGTGGGTGCGGCGCGGGCTCGAAAAACTGAAGATTTGCATGGGGGGTAAATGAGCATGGCGCGCCCCGACGCTCATTTGCGTTCGTCGCCCCGCGAGGGGCTTCAGCCTGCCTTCGGGCGGCCGTGCGGGAGGCTGAAATGAACTTGCACCGTGATCCGGATCTGATCGATCGCCTAGCCGGCGAATATGCGCTCGGCGTCCTGCGCGGCGGCGCGCGCAAGCGCTTCGAGACGCTGGCCCGGCACGACGGCCGGGTGCGCGAAGCCATCGAAAGCTGGCAGGCCCGCGTCGGCGCGATGACCGAACTGGCGCCGAGCGTGCCGCCGCCGGCCAGCGCGTGGGAAGGCGTCGAGCGCCGGCTCGGGTTCGGCGCCGCTTGGAACGCCGTGCCTTCCACGTCCGAGGCGGCGGTACGGCCCGACAGCGCGCGCGCCCCACGCGCCGCATCGCATGCGCGCTGGTTCGACTCGCTGACGTTCTGGCGCGGCTGGTCGATCGGCGCCACGGGCCTCGCGCTCGCCGCGGTGATCGCGCTCGCCGTCACACTGCGACCATTCGCGCCGCAGGGCGTGCCGCCCGGGCAAACCGAGCAAACCGCCCAAACGACACAGCCGAGCGCGGCGAGAATCGAGCGCGTCGCGTATGTCGCCGCCCTGGTTCCCCCCGATCGGCCGAAGAGCCCCACCATGGCGTTCGTCATGTGGGACGACAAGAACGCAATGGTGAGCGTGCATCGCATGAGCGGGGGCGACGCCCCGCCGCCCGGCAAGAGCGAACAGCTGTGGGGCGTGATGGCCGACGGCAAGATGGTGTCGCTCGGCATGCTGCCGGCCGGCGAGGTCGTTGCCATGAAGGTGCGTGGCATGAACGTCTACGCGAAGCTAGCCGTCTCCGTGGAGCCGATGGGCGGCTCGCGGCGCGCGGACGGTCCAACCGGCCCCGTCGTTTGCGAAGGCGCGCTGATGGCCACGGCTTAGGGCTTAGGGCTTAGGGCTTACGGCTCAGGGCTCAGGGCTGAGGGCGTCCGCTCCTGCTCCCGTCGGCAGGCTAACTGGTGCGCAATGCATACGCCGGGGGCGAGCCGCCTGGGCGGCGGTGATAAAATCGACGGCTTCCTCGCCGCTTCGGCCCACCTTCTCACCGCCCATCATCATGACGTCTCAACTGCACAAAAAAGGCGAAGCCTGGTCGGCTCGCTTCTCGGAGCCGATGTCGGAGCTCGTCAAGCGCTACACATCGTCGGTGTTCTTCGATAAGCGCATGGCGCTCGTCGACATCGAATGCTCCCTCGCGCACGCGAAGATGCTGGCCGCGCAAAAGATCATCGCTAGCGCCGATCTCGAGGCCATCGAGCGCGGCATGGCGCAAATCAAAGGTGAGATCGAACGCGGCGAATTCGTTTGGCAGCTCGATCTCGAAGATGTCCACCTGAACATCGAAGCGCGCCTGACCGCGCTGATCGGCGATGCCGGCAAGCGCCTGCACACGGGCCGTTCGCGCAACGACCAAGTTGCCACCGATATTCGCCTGTGGCTGCGTGGCGAAATCGATCGCATCGGCGGTCTCATCAAGGATCTACGTACGGCGCTGATCGATATGGCCGAGCAGCACGCCGAAACCATCATGCCGGGCTTCACGCACTTGCAAGTCGCGCAGCCCGTCACGTTCGGCCACCACTTGCTCGCCTATGTCGAGATGTTCGGCCGCGACGCCGAGCGCATGCGCGATTGCCGCACGCGCGTCAATCGCTTGCCGCTCGGCGCGGCGGCGCTAGCCGGAACGAGCTATCCGATCGATCGCCATGCGGTGGCGAAGACGCTCGGCTTCGACGGCATCTGCGCGAATTCGCTCGACGCCGTCTCCGATCGCGATTTCGCGATCGAATTCACGGCGGCGGCGGCGCTCGTCATGACGCACGTGTCGCGTCTGTCGGAAGAACTCGTGCTGTGGATGAGCCCGCGCGTGGGCTTCATCGATCTGGCCGACCGTTTCTGCACGGGCTCGTCGATCATGCCGCAGAAGAAGAACCCTGACGTGCCCGAACTCGCGCGCGGCAAGACCGGGCGCGTGAACGGCCATTTGATGGCGCTGCTCACGCTGATGAAGGGCCAGCCGCTGGCGTACAACAAAGATAATCAGGAAGACAAAGAGCCGCTGTTCGACACGGTCGATACGGTTGCCGACACGTTGCGGATCTTCGCGGAGATGGTGGCCGGTAT
This sequence comes from Trinickia sp., assembly GCA_051961035.1. Lineage (GTDB taxonomy): Bacteria > Pseudomonadota > Gammaproteobacteria > Burkholderiales > Burkholderiaceae > Trinickia. The sequence goes on from JBQCDS010000437.1 coordinate 9,564, forward strand.
CACGGTGAAGCCCGAGGCGATGCGCGCGGCGGCGCTGCAAGGGTTTTCGACGGCGACGGATTTGGCCGACTACCTGGTCAAGCGCGGCTTGCCTTTCCGGGACGCACACGAAGCCGTGGCGCTTGCGGTGCGGATCTGCGTCGATCGCGGGTGCGATCTGGCTGATCTCACGCTTGAAGAAATGCGTACCGAGTTGCCGAACGTCGCGCATTTGATCGGCGAGGACGTGTTCGGTTATCTGACGCTCGAGGGTTCCGTGGCAAGTCGTAATCACCTGGGCGGCACGGCGCCGGAGCAGGTGCGGGCGGCGGTGCAGGCGGTACGGAAGACGCTTTGAGCGTGAGGCGCGGCGTCCGGTCAGCTCTCAGAGCCGCCGCGTCGCGCGGCGTAGGCGCATGGCTGACTTTCGCTCACGCGTCGCCCTTTCACCGATGGCCGGCCGGCTCCCATCGCACGCCGCCTATGGAACCTGCGCCGGCGGCTCACGGCGCACCTGGCCGACGCATCTTCGATCGCGGCGGCCCCTCGTCCGGCTCCGGCGATTCTCGAGCCCGCTTACGAGAAGGCTGCGCGGGCAGCTTCGTGCATTCGAACGTGACGCCGCCCGCCGACGGGTCCGATATGACCGGATAAAACGGCGTTTCCTCGGGCGCGTCGATGCTGACGGAGAAACCGTGCAGCGTGAGCGTCCGGATGAACGCTTCGAGCGGCGCATGCGGCTGAGCCCCGGTGGACACCACGAGCCGTCCGCCCTCGCGCAGCAGCCGCGCGCCTTCGCGCCCGAGCTTCGTCAACTCCGCCTCGTTCCAAGACTCCGCACCGACTCGAATGCGAACTTCATCGCACGAAGCATCGGCCTGCGTTCGGATGCTGTCCAAATCGACGGCATGAATCGCGCCGTTCAAATACGTCTTGTTATCGTGCGAAACCAGGAATCGCGGTTCGCCGATGACGAGCGGTCCGGGCGTGCCCGCGTCGAAGGATAGGGAATCTTGGCGATACGCTGACCTGACCTGCCGCCCATCCACGACGGGATCGCGAGGCAGCGAACGCGACGTAGAGCGACTGACCGGCCGAGCATCGGCTGCTGATTCGCGCTGTGGCGTTCCGGTGCCCGCGGTAGCGTCCCACTCGATGTGCACCTCGATGTAATCGGCCGCTTGCTTCGTATGGGGATGCGCGAGCCCGAGCCCCTCGATGGTCTCGATCACCGCCCGGCTCACATCGTCCGTCGCGGCTCGCTCGAGGCGGAACGCTTTCGGGACGATGCCAAACGCTCTCAGCAAGCGCTCGAGCAATAGGCTTTCCGCGCCTCGCGGCAATTCCCCGCGATCGAGCCGCTTGATCGCTACGAATTCCCGCGTGTTGCTCCCAGGGACGCACGGGCCCATGGCCACCTCCACACCGGCCCGCTCGTCGCCTGGGAGTTCATCGCCGATGATATGGCCGTCCTGATAAAACTTCGGCCGTCCGCGATAGGCGAAGAGCTGGCATGCATGCATCGCATCCAAGTAAACCTTGCTCCGATCATGCTCATTGGCCGGCGCGCCGAG
>JBQCDS010000438.1:0-3856 GCA_051961035.1 Trinickia sp.
CCCTTCTTCGATACGCGCAGACAGCTTCGACCTGTGCGCCCGCCTCGCGCAGGCGCTCGGCCAGCCACTCGCGGCCGCCGTCCCCGCGCACGAGCAGCACGCGGCTGCCGTTCAAGTTATCCAGGCCCAGCCGCGAGCCGAGCGCGGCAAACAGCGCTTCGGAATCGAAGCGGGTGGCCGATTCGCCGTTTGCGCCGTTTGCGCCGTTTGCGCCGTTTGCGCCGTTTGCGCCGTTTGCGCCGTTTGCGCCGTTGCCGTGATCGCTCGCCGCCTGCGCATCGGTATCGCTCCGCGGGGAGGCGTCGCCATGTTCCGGCGCGGGCGCGATATCCGCAGGCGACGCATCCGCGTCGGCGCCCGCAGGCGCGACCACCTGATGCGTCGGCGCGGCGATCCCATGCCGCGCCAGCTCACCGACGCTGCCGGGCCCGACTACGCCGATCGGCACGGACGTGGGCCAAACGAACCCTGGAACGGCGGCGAGCGCGCGTTCGATCGCGTTCGGCGAGACGAACACGACGAGCGCATAGCGCTCGAGCGATGCGAACGCGGCGCGAAGCGGGCCGTCGTCGGCGGCGGGCGCGATCTCGATCAGCGGAAAATCGAACGCGTCGATGCCTTCGCGCTCGAGCGCCGCCGCGAGGCCGGCCGACTGCCCGGCTGGACGCGTGAGCACAACGGTAAAGCGCGCCGAACCCGAGCGTTTGCTAGGAGCAAGGCCGCCGGGCTCGACGTTCGCCATCGATTCGCGCGGCAACGGGTCAGGCCGCCGGCTCGCCGCCGCGCGCGGCCGCCAGTTCGGCAACGACCGCGAGCGCGCCTTGCGCCACGAGCGAGCGAGCGACCACATCGCCGAGCGCGCAAGCGTCCGCTACGCTCGCTACCACGGCCGACGCTTGCGCAACCGCCAGGCGGCTGCCGTCGGGCATCGAGACGCGGCTCGCGAGATGCAGGTGCCCGCCTTGTTGCCAGCTCGCATGCGCGGCGAGCGGCACGTCGCAACTGCCGCCGAGCGCACGCGAGACTGAGCGCTCCGCTTCGACGGCCAGCAGGGTGGGCTCGTGCCTGAGCGGCGCGAGCCACGCTTCCAGCTCGGGCCGCCCGGCGCGAATCTCGATGCCGAGCGCACCTTGTCCGGCGGCGGGCAGGCTATCGTCGATATCGAGCCAGGCGCGGATGCGCGCCGCCAACCCGAGGCGCTTCAATCCGGCTGCGGCCAGGATGATCGCCGCGTACTCGCCGCGATCGAGTTTGGCGAGCCGCGTGTCGAGGTTGCCGCGCAGCGGCTGCACCGCCAGATGCGGATAGCGTGCGCGCAAGCTGGCCTCGCGCCGCAGGCTCGACGTGCCGACGACACTTCCGGCCGGCAGCACGGCAAGCGATTCGTAATCGTTGGAGACGAATGCGTCGCGCGGGTCCTCCCGCTCCATCACGGCGGCGAGCGTGAAGCCGTCGGGCAGCGACATCGGCACGTCCTTGAGCGAGTGCACCGCCAAATCGGCCTTGCCTTGCGCGAGCGCGTTTTCGAGTTCCTTGACGAAAAGCCCTTTGCCGCCGACCTTCGACAGGGTTCGATCGAGAATTTGATCGCCGCGCGTCGTCATTCCTAGAATATGGACGTCGCAAGATGGATATAATTTCCGCAGCGCATCACGAACGAACTCGGCCTGCCACATGGCAAGGCGGCTCTCTCGAGAGGCAATCACGAGTTCGGTAGGCGGTGCGGCTGAGAGCGTCTCGGAATTCATGAGTCAACACTTCGAATGACGGGATCGAACATCGAGAAATGGTAGCACGCACGCCTTGCCCCATTTTTCGCGCTTGCCGGCAGTCGCGCGCTCAATGCCCGCGCCTCCCGGCAATCCGGCGCGATCGCCACGAGCGCTTCGACGACGGAAACGAAGCGCACGCCAGCAGATGAGCAGTCGTTTGGTCAGTTTTATGTAGTTGTCAGCAGTAACCCCCTTTTTACTCTGGCTTCACTGAGGAACCCACCGTGACGTCTTCCGGATCGGCGCGCAACGCCCGCCGCAGCGATGCATCGCCTCGCTCGCCCGCAAAAAAATCCGCCGCGCTCAACAGCGCCTCCCCCGTCTCTCTCGCGCGCTCGAACGGCGCCGCGCCGACTAAACCAGCCAATCGCGGCCGCGAGGACAAAGATCAGCCGCTGTTCCAGGACATTCGCTATCTCGGCCGCCTGCTCGGCGATGTCGTGCGCGAGCAGGAAGGCGATGCCGTCTTCGACGTCGTAGAGACGATTCGCCAAAACGCCGTGAAATTCCGGCGCGAGGACGATACGAGCGCCGCGCAATCGCTCGACAAGCAACTGCGCGCGCTCACGCCCGATCAAAGCGTGAGCGTCGTGCGCGCGTTCAGCTTTTTCTCGCACCTGGCCAACATCGCCGAGGATCGGCATCACAATCGCCGCCGCCGCATTCATGCGCTCGCCGGCTCCGCGCCGCAGGCTGGCACGATCGCTTATGCGCTCGGCCGCCTGGGGGCGGGCGGCAATCTCGACACCGACACGCTCAAGCGCTTTTTCGACGACGCACTGATCGTGCCCGTGCTGACGGCCCACCCCACCGAGGTGCAGCGCAAGAGTATTCTCGATGCGCAGCGCGACATCGCACGCCTGCTGGCCGAGCGCGATCAGCCCTTGACGGAGCGCGAGCGCGCATACAACGAAGCGATGCTGCGCGCCCGCGTGACGACGCTCTGGCAAACGCGTACCTTGCGTGACGCGCGGCTCACCGTCGCCGATGAAATCGAGAACGCGCTGTCGTACTACCACGCTACGTTCCTCCACGAAATTCCCGCGCTTTACGACGACATCGAAACGGCGCTCGAAGAGCACGCCGGCGAACCCATGCACGTGCCCTCGTTCTTCCAGATGGGCAGTTGGATCGGCGGCGACCGCGACGGCAATCCGAACGTCACCGCCCCCACGCTCGAATATGCGATCGTGCGGCAAGCCACCGTCATCTTCGAACACTATCTGGAAGAGGTGCACGCGCTCGGCGCCGAGCTGTCGGTGTCGAACCTCCTGGCGGGCTCGAGCGAGGCATTGCAGGCGCTGGCCGCAGCCTCGCCCGATCAATCGCCTCATCGTGTCGACGAGCCCTATCGGCGCGCGTTGATCGGCGTCTACGCGCGGCTCGCCGCGACGGCGCGCACGCTGCTCGGCGAGGGCACGGTGCATACGCGCAGTGGCGTGCACCGCGACGCCGAGCCGTATGCCGACGCCCAGGCGTTCGCCGACGATCTGAACGTGCTCGTCGATTCGCTGGTGGGACAGCACGGCGCCCCGCTCGCCACGCCGCGCCTCGCACCGCTCGCGCGCGCCGCGCAGGTATTCGGCTTCCATTTGGCGTCGATCGATCTGCGCCAAAGCTCGGACGTGCACGAAGCCGTCATCGCCGAATTGCTCTCGCGCGCCGGCGTGGAGCGCGATTACGCGTCGCTCGCGGAAGAAGACAAACTCGCCGTGCTGCTCGCCGAACTGGCGCAACCGCGTCCGTTGCGCTCGCCGTACATCGAATACTCGCCGCTCGTCCAAAGCGAGCTCGCCGTACTCGAGACGGCGCGCGTCACGCGCGAGCGTTTCGGGCTGCGCGCCGTGCGCAATTACATCATTTCGCACACGGAGACGGTCAGCGATCTGGTGGAAGTGCTGCTGTTGCAAAAGGAAACCGGCCTGCTCGAAGGCACACTCGGCAGCGACAAGAGCGCCCCGGCGAAGAACGGGCTGATGGTCATTCCGCTGTTCGAAACGATCGCCGACTTGCGCAATGCCCCGGTCATCATGCGCGAGTACTTCGCATTGCCAGGCGTCGACGCGTTGCTCGCGCATCAGGGC
>JBQCDS010000439.1:0-2132 GCA_051961035.1 Trinickia sp.
GTCGCAATGGGCACGGCTTTGCGCAATCAACGCATGCCCCGCTTCGTGGTATGCGATGGTGATCTTCTCCTGCTCGTTCATGACCCGGCTCTTGCGCTCCATGCCGGCCATCGCGCGATCGATCGCCTCGTCGAAATCGGCCATCTCGATGGCCGGCTTATCCTGCTCAGCCGCATGCAGCGCCGCTTCGTTCACGACGTTCGCGAGGTCGGCGCCGACGAAGCCAGGAGTGCGCGACGCGAGCTCGGCCAAATCGACGTCGGCCGCGAGCTTCACGTTCTTGACGTGGACCGCGAGAATCTGTTGCCGTCCGACCAAATCAGGGCGATCGATCGCAATGTGCCGATCGAAGCGACCCGGGCGCAACAGCGCGGGATCGAGGATTTCCGGCCGGTTCGTGGCCGCCAGGATGATGACGCCCGAGTTGGGCCTAAAGCCATCCATCTCGACGAGCAACTGATTGAGCGTCTGTTCGCGCTCGTCGTTGCCCGACAGCACGCTCGCGCCGCGCACCTTGCCGAGCGCATCGAGCTCGTCGATGAAAACGATGCACGGGGCCTTCTGTTGCGCCTGCTCGAATAGGTCGCGCACGCGCGCCGCCCCCACGCCGACGAACATCTCCACGAACGCCGAGCCGCTGATCGTGAAGAACGGCACGCCCGCCTCGCCCGCGACGGCCTTGGCAAGCAATGTCTTGCCGGTGCCCGGCGCGCCGACGATCAAAACGCCCTTCGGAATCTTGCCGCCGAGCCGCCGATAACGCTCGCCGTGACGCAGAAATTCGACGATCTGCTGCAATTCGGCCTTGGCTTCGTCGATGCCGGCGATGTCACCGAACGTGATGCCGGTGTCCGTCTGCGCATAAACACGCGCGCGACTCTTGCCAATGCCCGAGAAGTCGCGCATCGCGCCACCGCCGCGCAGCATGAAGCTCCATACCAGGACGAGCGCGACCAGCGGCAATGCCCATGACAGCAGCGCGCTGCCCCAACCGTTATCGGCCGCGCCGCGATAACGGATGCCCGCTGCCGCTAGACCATCGGCCAGATGCTCGTCCGAGACGCGATTCGTCCAAAAATGCCACGGCGCACCGTTCTTTTCGATCGCCGCGGCATCGGACGCCGAAAGCAGCCGTGCTGCGGCAGGCATGCGCAGACTGCCCGAAATCTGCGAGGGCGTGATCACGAGCTCGTCGACGCTTTTCGCGGCCAGCAGCGTGCGGAAATCGCTGTAGGCGATCTCCTGTGAGGGCGTTCGCATCGCGAGCAGTTCGAAGGCGAGCAGCAATGCGAACCCCAGCGTCATAACGATGCTTAGATAGTCCTTTTTGGGTTCCATGGGGCTTTGGCTCAGCCGCTCAAAGCGCAGAGCTTTCGCCCGTGTCTGCGCCGGCATCGACGCCCTGCCGGATCAGCAGCACGGGCACGCAGGCCTTGCGCAAGAGCGACTCTGCCACGCTACCCAGCAGCGCGCGATTGAGCCCACGCCGTCCATGCGTTCCCATGACGATGAGGTCCGGCTCCCATTCGTCGCATACGCGCGCCAGCGCAGCCGCCACGGTCTCGCCGTAAGTATCGATGGCTCGCACGGTGCCCTCGACGTGCTGCGCACTAAATACATCGCGCGCCTCCTCGAGCGCAGCTGCCGCGGCTTCCGATGCCACGGAATCGGCAACGGGGCTTGGGGCATAGACGGAGCCGACGTCCACGATCTGAGGGGCGTGCTCGACGACCGAAACGGCGAGCATTTGCGCGCCGAACGCGCGCGCGATCCCGATGCCCTCGTCGAGCGCAAGACGCGCTGCGCGGCTGCCGTCGAGCGCCACGAGAATACGCTTGTACATGATTTTCCTCCGAGCCTCCGCGAATTGGCCGACCGTCACAACGACATCTGCCGTCACGGTTCGATTCGTCCCTGCGGCGATATGACGTACATTCGCAGATCGCCCGCATGGCGCTTTGACGGCGGTCAACGATGAGCGACGCCGGGCGATGCGGCCAGGCCAATATGGAAGCCGCGTCAAACGTCAAGAAAAGGGACGGCGGCATGGGCGGCGCGGATGTCATGACGCAGACGACGGACGTCATGATGACGACCATTGATCTCGATCAGACCACGCGGCACCGTAACCG
>JBQCDS010000440.1:0-4865 GCA_051961035.1 Trinickia sp.
AAGCTCATCAGATTCGACTCGGCGCCGCCGCCGGCTGCGCCTTGCGCGAATGCGTTGGAAATCAGCGACACGTTGGTTTCTCCGTAATTAACGATCGGAATGATCGCAGGCTATCAAAAAATAGCCGCGTATTTTACCACCGGCGCATCGCGCGCCGGCTGGGTGGTTTCCTCACCCTCGGCAAGTTGCGCGCCGCTGGCCGCGCGGGCGCGGCCCCGCACGCGGCGATGCGGCCCCCGCTAGTCGATGCCGCGTGCCCGTTCGTCTCGAAAACGACGGCGAAAATCGTCGAACGTGCTCGTTTCGATGGCTTCGCGGATCTCGCTCATCAATTCCAGGTAGTAGTGCAGGTTGTGGATCGTATTGAGCTGCGCGCCTAGGATTTCGCCCACGCGGTGCAGATGATGCAGATAGCCGCGCGTGAAATGGCGGCAGGTATAGCATTCGCAGGTCTCGTCGAGCGGGCGCAGCGAATTCTTGTGCGTCGCATTGCGGATCTTGATGTCGCCGAAGCGCGTGAAAAGCCAGCCGTTGCGTGCGTTGCGCGTCGGCATGACGCAATCGAACATGTCGATGCCCGCCGCCACGCCGGCCACGAGATCCTCGGGCGTGCCCACGCCCATCAGGTAGTGCGGTTTGTCCGCCGGCAGTTTCGGCCCGATATGTTCGAGCACGCGCATCATTTCCTCTTTCGGCTCGCCGACGGACAGCCCGCCCACGGCCAAGCCGTGAAAGCCGAGCTCCGACAGCCCGGCGAGCGATTCGTCGCGCAAATCCTCGAACATGCCGCCTTGCACGATGCCGAACAACGCGTTGGGATTGCCGAGCCGATCGAATTCGGCGATCGAACGCTTGGCCCAGCGTAGCGACATGCGCATCGAAGCGGCGGCCTCCTCGTGCGTCGTCGGCACGCCGCCCGTCGCGTAGGGCGTGCATTCGTCGAATTGCATGACGATGTCCGAGTTCAGCACCTTTTGAATCTGCATCGACACTTCGGGCGAGAGAAACAGTTTGTCGCCGTTCACGGGCGAGGCGAACGTGACGCCGTCTTCCGTGATCTTGCGCAAATCGCCGAGCGAGAACACTTGGAAGCCGCCCGAATCGGTCAGAATCGGCCGGCGCCAGCCCATGAAGCCGTGCAGCCCGCCGTGCGCGGCGATGGTGTCGAGCCCCGGGCGCAACCAGAGGTGGAACGTGTTGCCGAGGATGATCTGCGCGCGAATCTCTTCCAACTCGCGCGGCTGGATCGCCTTGACGGTGCCGTAGGTGCCCACCGGCATGAAGATCGGCGTCTGCACGACGCCGTGGTTCAGCGTCACGCGGCCGCGGCGCGCCCGGCCGTCGGTTTTCAGCAGTTCGAACTTCAGACCGCCAAGGCCGGGGACGGGCGAGGACGAGTGATCGGGGTAATCGGGGTGATCGTGGGTATGACCTTCGGTCATCGATAAGCTCCAAATGCCACCGGAAGACAGTCCGGCGCAGGGGAAGAAACGCCGCCCGATTGCGGCCCGGGCGGTGCGAGTCAATAAACGCGGCCCCGTTGGGGCGGCTCGCCGGCGCGGCTTAGCGTTCGAGCCTCGTCAGCAGCATGGCGTCGCCGTAGCTAAAGAAGCGATAGCGTGTGTCGATCGCATGCCGATAGGCGTCGCGAATCGTGTCGATCCCGGCGAACGCGCTGACAAGCATCAGCAGCGTGGATTTCGGCAAGTGAAAGTTCGTCACGAGCCGGTCGACGACGCGAAAGCGATAGCCCGGCGTGATGAAGATGTCGGTTTCGGCCGATGTGGCGGCCAACGGCCGGCCGGCGGCCTCGGCGTCGCGGGCGGCCGCCTCCAGTGCGCGCATCGAGGTCGTGCCCACTGCGATTACGCGGCCGCCGCGCGCGCGCGTGGCGGCGATTTTATCGACGAGCGTTTGCGGCAGTTGGTACCACTCGCTGTGCATCTTGTGCTCGGCGATGTTCTCCACGCGCACAGGCTGGAACGTGCCGGCGCCGACGTGCAGCGTCAGCGTCGCGCGCTCGATGTCGCGTGCGTCGAGTCGCGCGAGCAGCGCCTCGTCGAAATGCAGGCCGGCCGTCGGCGCGGCCACGGCGCCCGGGTTTTGGGCAAAGACAGTCTGGTAGCGCGTTTCGTCCGAGGCGTCGGGATCGTGCTCGATATAGGGCGGTAACGGCAGCCGCCCATAGCGCTCGATCAGCGTGAGGCAGTCGTCGGGAAAGTGCAGCGTGTAGAACGGCTCGACGCGTTCGCCGACGGTTACATCGAACGCATCGGCCAGCTTCAACGTCATGCCCGGCGCGGGGCTCTTGCTCGCGCGAATTTGCGCGAGCGCCGTGCGTTCGCCCGTCAGCCGCTCGACGAGCACCTCGATCTTGCCGCCGCTGGCCTTTTGGCCGAAGAAGCGGGCCTTGAGCACTTTGGTATCGTTGAAGACGAGCAGATCGCCCGGTGCCAAGCACTCGGGCAATTCGGCGAAGCGACGATCGACGAGGCGCGCGGGCGTGGCCGCCTGGTCGACTTCGAGCAGGCGGCTGGCGCTGCGGTCAGGCCGCGCGGTTTGTGCGATCAACTCGGGCGGTAGATTGAAATCGAAATCGGAAAGCGTGAACATGCTGCGTTGATCGGCTCGTGAAGCGCGGCGAGACGGCCCGTGAGCCGTTATGATCGCGAAGCGAGATGCTTGATGCGGCCCCGCGCCGTTCGTTTTGGATAAACCGTTATTGTACTTGCCCGCAGAATAATGCCGTTGCCCCGATCACGTCCGACCGATTCCGCCGCCGACACCTTGTCGCCCGCGCCCGCCGGCGAGCACGGCCAGGCCGCGCCCGAGGCGAGCGTACGCGCGAAGGATCATGCGCCGGTCGAGCCCTTGGCCGGCCCCGGCGCGAAGAAGCGGGCCAAGGCGGCGGCCGAAAAACCGGCCGCCAAGCCCGCGAAGCCGGCCGACAAGCTGGCCAAGCTCGGGCTTACGCGCGACATCGATCTCGTGCTGCATCTGCCGATGCGTTACGAAGACGAAACGACGCTTACGCCGATCGGCGAACTGCTGCCGGGCGAGACGGCGCAGGTCGAAGGGATCGTCGTGGACAATGAAATCGCCTATCGGCCCCGCCGTCAGCTCGTCGTCAAGCTGCGCGACGAACGTGGTAGCGAGTTGTCGCTGCGCTTTCTCAATTTCTACGGCTCGCAAGTCAAGCAGATGGCGGTCGGTGTGCGTCTGCGCGTGCGGGGCGACGTGCGTGGCGGCTTCTTCGGGCTCGAGATGGTTCACCCTACCGTGCGCCCGGTCGAAGAAGACGCTCCGTTGCCGCAGGCGCTCACCCCTGTTTATCCGAGTACGGCGGGCGTCTCGCAGGCCTATCTGCGCAAAGCCATCGACAATGCGCTCGATCGCACGCCGCTGCCCGAACTCCTGCCCGAGCCCGTGGCCGAGCAGTACTGCCGGCCGCTCGAATTACCGGCGCTCGCCCAGGCCGTACGCGTATTGCATCACCCCAGTGCCGATGCCGACGAAGCGGCGCTTGTCGACGGCACGCATCCAGCCTGGACACTAATCAAATTCGACGAATTGCTCGCACAGCAGCTCTCGCTCAGGCGCGCGCACGAGGAACGGCGCGCGCGCTCGGCGCCAATGATGCCGCGTGGTTCAAGCGGCGAAACGCTCGTCGCTCGGCTTTTGGCCGCGCTGCCCTTCCAACTCACGGGCGCGCAAGCGCGCGTCGTTTCGGAAATCTCGGCGGATTTGAGCGCGCCGCACCCCATGCAGCGGTTGCTGCAGGGCGATGTCGGCAGTGGAAAAACCGTCGTTGCGGCGCTCGCGGCCGCGCAAGCCATCGATTGCGGCTATCAAGCGGCGATGATGGCGCCGACCGAAATCCTCGCCGAACAGCACGCGCGAAAACTGCGTGGCTGGCTGGAGCCGCTCGGGATCGCTGTCGCGTGGCTCGCAGGCAGCCTGAAGGCGAAGGAAAAGCGCGGGGCGGTGGAGGCGGCGGCCAGCGGTGCGGCGCAGCTCGTGATCGGCACGCACGCCATCATTCAGGACACCGTTCAGTTCGCACGCCTCGGCCTCGTCATCGTCGACGAACAGCATCGGTTCGGTGTCGCGCAGCGGCTCGCACTGCGTGCCAAGGCCGATCGTGCCGGCGAACACGGGGCGACTTTTCAGCCGCACCAGCTGATGATGTCCGCGACGCCGATCCCACGCACCCTCGCCATGACGTACTACGCCGATCTGGACGTCTCGACGATCGACGAATTGCCGCCGGGGCGCACGCCCATCGTCACCAAGCTGATCTCCGATGCGCGCCGCGACGAGGTGATCGCACGCGTGCGCGAGGCTGCGTTGACAGGGCGGCAAGTGTATTGGGTCTGTCCGCTCATCGAGGAGAGCGAGACGTTGCAGTTGCAGACGGCGATCGAGACCTACGAAACGCTCGTACAAGCCTTGCCCGAGTTGCGCGTCGGCCTCGTGCACGGACGGTTGCCTCCGGGCGAGAAGGCGGCTGTCATGGACGCCTTTTCGCGCAACGACGTACAGTTGCTCGTGGCGACGACGGTCATCGAAGTGGGCGTGGACGTGCCGAATGCGTCGTTGATGGTGATCGAGCATGCAGAGCGCTTCGGCCTCGCGCAGTTGCATCAGTTGCGTGGCCGAGTGGGGCGCGGCAGTGCGGCGTCCGTCTGTGTGCTGCTGTACGCGAACCCGCTGTCGCTCACTGCCCGCGAACGACTCAAGACGATGCGCGAAACCACCGACGGCTTCGAAATTGCCCGGCGCGATCTGGACATTCGCGGCCCCGGTGAGTTCCTCGGCGCGCGCCAGTCGGGCGCCGCGATGCTGCGCTTTGCCAGCCTGGAGAA
>JBQCDS010000441.1:0-9754 GCA_051961035.1 Trinickia sp.
TGGCAGCAGCAGTACGAGCGCTTCAACGAGACGCAGCTCGAATTGCTGCGCGAGCGTTCGCTGGCCGATACGACTACCGGCAAGTGAGCACGATGTCGAGCAACTTGAGACTGACGAACGAAGGCGAGCGGCGATGAAGATCGAGCACTTGATCGAGATGGCGAATCAAATCGGCGACTTCTTCGCGTCGATGCCCGATCGCGAGGAAGCGGTGACCGACATCGCGGAGCATATTCGACGCTTCTGGGAGCCGCGCATGCGGCGCACGATTCTTGCCTCGCTCGACGATCCGGCCGCGAGCGAGACGATGTCGCCGATCGTGCGCGAAGCGCTCACGCGCAAGCGGGAGGCATTGACGCCGCATGCCCCGGCCTGACCGACGCGCAGGAACGGCGCCCGCCGCCGTTCCTCCGGCCGCGTGGGGCGAGCGAGCATCGGGTCAAAGTGTCGTGTGCGCGCCCGAATACCAGGTCTCGCAATGCCGAACCAGCGCGCTGGCATCGGATGCCGGCCGCCCGCGCGCGCCGATGTAACCGTCGGGTCGTACAAGGTAGAACGCCGGTCGCGTCCGGCCATACGCATGCGTCAGCGATGACGCATCGCCTTCTTGCGCGTCCGTCACGCGCCAAATCCTCACCGCTGCCGGCAACGCTGCCTCGATCGCCGCGCACAAGCGATCGAGTTCCGGCGCGTGCTTGATCTCGGGCGCGGCGAGCGCACCCGTCGCGTCCAGCGCACCCGCGACACCGCTTTGCAACTCCACAAGGATGAATAGCGAGAAGAACGCTGGATCGTGCAGGTCATACAGGCGGCCGATACCGGGCGCTTGTCCGAGCGGGCCGTCGACGACATGAACCCGTGCGTCGGGCGCGCGTTCACCGGCGCGCGGGCCGCCATCGAGCACGCGTTCGAGCGTGAGCGGGCTGCGCCGGTACTGAATCGCCAATTCGCTGACCATCAGCCGCGCCGCATCGCGCAGCGGCCCGAACGCCGCCAGCACCGGCATGACGCGCTCGCGCAGCACCTTCAACGGCCCGCGCTCGGCCTCGGCCAACTGCGTGATGAATGCGGTCTGACGCAAGACGTCGCGCTCGATCGGATGGCGCTCGATTTGGTAGGTGTCGAGCAGCGGCTCGCTGGCGTGGCCCGCCACCGCACGCGCGAGCTTCCAGCCGAGATTCAATCCTTCCTGGATGCCCGTGTTCATGCCTTGCGCGCCGGCGGGGCTGTGAACATGCGCGGCATCCCCGGCCAAGAAAACGCGCTGCGCACGCAGTTGCTCGACCATCCGGCTATCGATGTGAAAATAACTGGACCAGCTGAGCGTCGACAGCTTCAAAGGGTGATGCACGCGCCGCTGCATGAGTGCGCGGCACAGTTCGAGCGAGGGCGGCGAATCGTCGCCCGCGGCACCGGACGCCCGCACATGTTCCTCACGCCCGGGGGTATCGGCCGACCCCTCCGGCTGCTCGCCGGCGCCTGGCGCCGCAGCGGCGCCGGCCGGCACCGCCGGGTTATCGGCTATGAGGCGATGCCGGCCTCCACCCATCGGAATGATCGCGGACAATCCCTCGGCCGACGCGAATAGATGAAATTCGTCGTCCGACAAATCGGAATCGATCTGCAAGTCGGCGAGCATGAAGGTTTGTTCGAACGTTCTGCCCGCAAAGCGCAACCCGAGCAGATGGCGCACGGTGCTGTGCGCGCCGTCCGCTCCGACGACATAGGCGGCGCGGCACGTTTCCTCTCGGCCGTCGGCGTGGGTGAGCTGTGCTTCGACTTGCGACGCATCTTGCCGCAGCCCGACGAGTTCGACGCCGCGCTCGATTTCGACGCCGAGTGTCGCGAGGTGTTCGGTCAGCACCCGCTCCGTCATCGTTTGCGCCAACGAAAGCAAATAGGGATAGCGCGTATGCAAGGGATCGAAGTCGAGCCGCGCAAGCCGGGCGCCGTTCGAATACAGGTTGGCGGCGCGCAGACGGTGTCCGAGTTCGAGGAAGGGCTCGACTATCCGCTGCTGCTCGAGCAACTCCAGCGTGCGCGCCTGAATGCCGATCGCCCGGGAGTGGGGGATCGGCCGCGGTGCACGATCGATCAGACGCACGCTCGCGCGTGCGCGCGCCAAACTCATCGCGCAAGCGAGCCCCGTCGGCCCGGCTCCCACGATCAGCACCGGCAGCACGTTGACGTTGACGGCGGCCACGCTTGTCCTCCGGCGATACCCAAACGATCTCGCCAAGTGTACGCCGGACGTTCCATACCCGGCTTTCAACTCACCACGGAGCGAGCGGCAAGGCACGGCACGGCGCGAAGCCGAAGCCGAAGCCGAAGCCGAAGCCGAAGCCGAAGACCGAGGCGAAGGCACCGCCGCCACCTCGGCTAGGGGCCGGCCACGCGAGTGTGGGACAATGCCGCGTTTGCCTGCGCCCGCTACCCGCTTCATGGAACCCTTTTTCGCGCGCGCCTACGCGGCGCATCGTGACGGACGACTCGTCGATGCCGAGCGCGATTACCGCGCCGCGCTCGATGCCGATCCCGTTCATACCGACGCCCTGCATCTGCTAGGCGTGCTGCGCCATCAGCAAGGGCGGCACGAAGAAGCGGCCGACTTGGTCGGGCGGGCCGTCGCGCTGCGGCCTAACGACGCCGCGCTGCAATTGAATCTCGGCAATGCCCTGAAGGCGCTCGGCCGGCTCGATGGCGCGATCGAGCGTTTTCGCAATGCGCTTACGCTCGCGCCCGAATTTCCGCTCGCACATTACAACCTCGGCAATGCCTATGCGTTGGCGGGTCGTCACGAAGATGCCGTCGACGCCTTCGAGCGATCGCTGCGTCTACAACCGAACGACGCCTCGACCTACAACAATCTCGGCAACGCGCTGCATGCGCTAGGCCGCAGCGAGGAAGCGATCGCCGCGTTCTCGCAGGCCCTGGCGCTGCGGCCGGGCCATGCCGGGGCGCACAACAACCTCGGCATGGCGCTCGCAGCGCTCGGCCGTGCGCAGGACGCGATCGCGCAATTTCGCACCGCGCTGGCGGCGCAGCCGAATTATGTCGCGGCCCATTTCAACCTCGGCAATACGCTGGACGCCATCGGCCGCCATCGCGAAGCCGCCAGCGCGTTCGAGGCTGCCCTGGCATTGCAGGGGGCATTTGCGCCGGCTTTGCTTGGCCTTGGCAACGCGCTCGCGGCGCAAGGACTGCATGCGCAGGCGATCGCCCGCTTCGAGCGCGCGGTCGGCCTCGATCCCCAGCTCGCACTTGCTTGGCTCGGCCTCGGCAACGCGCATCACGCGCTCGGCGCGCACGAAGCGGCGTTGCGCGCGTTCGACCAGGCGCTGAGGCTGCGGCCCGACCTATCTTCGGCGCAATTGAACCGTGCGCTGACGCTGCTCACGCTCGGCGATTTCACGCGGGGCCTGCCCGCCTATGAATCCCGACTCGCGATCGCCGCAACGGCTGCAACGGCCGCGGCGGCGTCCGGCAGCGCGCCTGCCGGTGCACACGCGTTGCCGCGCTGGCGCGGCGAACCGATCGCCGAACGCACCCTGCTCGTCGAAGCCGAACAAGGCTTCGGCGACACCTTGCAGTTTTTGCGCTTCGTGCCGCTCGCGCGCGAGCGCGCAGGCCGCGTCGTGCTGACGGTCCAGCGCGAACTCGAACCGCTCGTCGCACCGCTGGCGAAGGATTGGCGCATCTCGCTCGCCATTGCCGGCGAGGCGCCGCCGCCAGCCGATCTACACTGCCCGCTTTTGAGCCTGCCGCTTGCGCTCGGTGCGACGCTCGCCGAGTTGCCGGCGCCGCGGCGCTATCTCGATGTCCCCGCTGCCTATCGCCGCCGTTGGCGCGGCTCGCTTGGCGGCCACGCAAAGATCAAAATCGGCCTGGCTTGGTCCGGCCGCATCCAGGCTCACGAAAATCGCGCGATGCCCGTCACCGCCCTGGCGCCGCTCGTGGCGATCGGCGGCGTCGATTGGCTCGTGCTTCAACCCAATCTGTGCGACGACGACACGCGCGCGCTCGATGCCCTCTCCCGGACCGGCTCGATTCACCGCTTCGATACGCGAATCCGAGATTTCGCCGACACGGCCGCCATCGTCGACCGGCTCGACGCAGTCGTGTCGATCGACACGTCGATCGCTCATCTGGCCGGCGCACTCGGCAAGCCGCTTTGGCTGATGCTGCCGTTCGCGGCCGATTGGCGCTGGTTCACGAAGACCGACCGCAGCCCGTGGTACCCGAGCGCGCGGCTGGTGCGGCAACCTTCGCCGGGGCAATGGGACAGCGTGGTGAACGACGTGGCAGCCGCGCTCTCGCGCGAATTGCTCGGCCGATAAAAAAGCGGCGCGAAGGCGTGTCCGCCCGCGCGCCGGCTTTGCACGAGCGGCCGGGGCGGCCACTCGATCGAAGACACGTTACTGCACGCCGCCGCGCTCGCGGATTTGCGGCCAGGCGAGCTTCATGTAGTAGAGCATCGACCAGATCGTCAGCACCGCCGCGAGGTAAATGAGCCAAATCCCCCATACGCGCGTATCGATCGCGAGCGAGCCGCCGAGCGGCAGCCGGCCGTAGTAGAGCAGCATTGGGATGGCCACCATTTGGCACGCCGTTTTGAACTTGCCGAGCTGGTTGACGGCGACGCTCTTGGAAGCGCCGATTTGCGCCATCCATTCGCGCAAGGCTGAAATCGCGATTTCGCGGCCGACGATCACGAGCGCAATCGCCGACTGTATCCGCGCCAATTCCACGAGCACAAGGAGCGCGGCCGTCACCATGAGCTTATCGGCGACCGGGTCGAGAAACGCACCGAATGCCGAAGTCTGGTTCCACTTGCGCGCGAGAAAGCCGTCGAACCAATCGGTCAGCGCGGCCAACACGAAGATCGCCGCGGCGGCGATATTACGATCGACGCCGTTCATCGTCGAATCGGGTAAATAGAAGACGCCGACGACAAGCGGAATCAGTACGATCCGCAGCCACGTCAGAAAAATCGGAAAGTTAAACGGCATGGACGAAGGCTGGCATTGGAGTAAGTAACAGTAAGCGGTCTCGAGGAGACGCCATTGTGCCGCGTCGCCGGACCCGCCACAAGCCGAGCGCCGCAGCACCTGGCCCATGGGCGCCGATGTTTGGACATACCGGTCTGCCCAAATAGGGAACGCGTGTGCGCTGCCTACCAAGCTCAATGCAGTTGCCGATAGATCTGCTCGGCAAGCGAGTGCGAGATGCCCTCGACGCTCGCCAAATCCTCGACGCTCGCCGCCACCACGCCGCGCAAGCCGCCGAAGCGCGCGAGCAGCCGTTGGCGCCGTTTGGCGCCCACGCCTTCGAGTTCTTCCAGCCGCGATGTTTGACGGGCTTTCGCCCGCTTCGCGCGCATGCCCGTGATGGCGAAGCGGTGCGCTTCATCGCGGATCTGCGCGACGAGCATGAGCGCGGCACTTTCCTTGCCGAGTTCGAGCGGCGTGCGCCCGTCGGCGAAAACGAGCGTCTCCAAACCCACCTTGCGGCCCTCGCCCTTGGCCACGCCGACGAGCATCGAGCGATCGAGCCCGAGTTCCGTGAACACCTGGCGGGCGACTTCGACCTGCCCTTTGCCGCCGTCGATCAGCACGATGTTCGGCAAAATACCGCCGGCCGCGACGCTCTCCGCCGAATCGGCCGCCAGCTCCGGGTCGGCCGCGGCCTCGGGTTGCAGCGCTTGCGCGCGATCGTCCGCGTTCTCGGCGGCGAGCAACGCGAGCTTCTCATAGCGGCGCGTGAGCACCTGCCGCATGGCCGCGTAGTCGTCGCCCGGCGTGATGCCCGTGATGTTGTAACGCCGATATTCCGACGTCTGCATTTTGTGGTCGCGATAGACGACGCACGACGCTTGCGTCGCCTCGCCCATCGTATGGCTGATATCGAAGCATTCGATGCGCAGACGCGCGAGATCGTCGCATTCCATGCCAAGCACCTCGGCCAGCGCGCGCGTGCGCGCCTGCTGCGAGCCGCGTTCGGACAGCAGCCGCGCGAGCGCAAGGCGCGCGTTGTGCTCGGCCATGCCGAGCCATACTCGACGCTGCCCTTGCGGCTGCCGCACGAACACCACTTTATGCCCCGCCTGCTCGGTCAGCAGATCGGCGAGTTCGCGGTTGGCCGGCGCATGACTCACGACCAAGACGGGCGGAATCCGATTGCCCAAATAGTGCTGCGTGATGAACGCTTCGAGCACTTCGGCTTCGATGCCCGGTTCGAGACGGCTTGGCGACTCGGCCGCTTCAATAGCGTCGACGGCCTCGATTTCCTCGCTGCCTGGCAAGCGTTCGAGCATGTCAGGCTCGCTCGCGGCCACCTCGGCTGCATCGGCTTGTCCCACGAGGCTCGCGGGCATCGGCACAGGCTCTGCTTCGATTGCCGTTTCGATTTCTGTTTCCGGCTCGATTTCCGCTGCTAAATCCGTTTCCGGCACCGCGTCGTCGAGGGCTTCATCGCCCGCGAAGCCACTTTCGACATGCGTCGGAAAATACGCTTTGTCTCCGAGATGCCGCCCCCCGCGTACCATCGCGAGATTGACGCAGACGCGCCCGCCCAGCGCGACGACGGCCAGGATGTCGACGTCGCTGTCGCCCCCCACTTCGATCGCCTGCTGATGCAGCACGGTGGAGAGCGAGCTCATCTGATTGCGCACGGCCGCCGCTTGCTCGAACTTCAGTTCGGCCGCGAACGCATGCATCTTCGTTTCGAGCTCCTTCATGACCTCGTTTTGCCGGCCGAGCAAGAAGCGCGACGCGTTCGAAACGTCGCGCGCGTAGTCTTCCTCGCTGATCGCGCCGACGCACGGCGCCGTGCAACGGCCGATCTGATGCAGCAAGCAAGGCCGCGTCCGATTGTTGAAGACGGAATCCTCGCAGGTGCGCAGCTGAAAGACGCGCTGCAAGATCTGGATGCTTTCGCGCACGGCCCATGCGCTTGGGAACGGCCCGAAATACTGGTTCTTTTTGTCCACTGAGCCGCGGTAGTACGCCATGCGCGGAAAGGCATGGCCCGTAAGCTTCAGGTACGGATACGACTTATCGTCGCGAAAGAGAATGTTGTAGCGCGGCGCGAGCGCCTTGATCAGGTTGTTTTCGAGTAGCAGCGCCTCGGCCTCCGAACGCGTCACCGTCGTTTCGATCCGTGCGATGCGCGTAATCATCATGGCGATGCGCGGCGAGAGCTGCGTCTTCGTGAAATAGCTCGACACGCGCTTTTTGAGATCGCGCGCCTTGCCGACGTAGAGCACGTTCTCGCGCGCGTCGTAATAGCGGTACACGCCCGGAAGATGCGGCAATTGGGCCAGGAACTTCTTCGGTTCGAATGGGGGGTTCTGAGCGTCGGAATCGGTCATGCGCGTCATGTGCGAAACGCCGCGCGGGGAAGCAGCGAGCGGCGTGCTTTAGAATCGCCAGTTTAGACCATTTGCGCCTGCATTCGCGCCGCCGGCCCCGCGCCGGCAAAGCCCGATCCCGCCGCGCCGCCGTCCGGTCTGTCCGCTCGTTTTCCGATCCACGCGCTCCCTTACTCGTTCGCTCGCCATGTCATCGAGACCGCCTTCACGCCCCGCCGTTGCGTCCCATTCGCCGCCGCCTGCGATTCACGGCGTGCCGGACGCAAGCACCGCACCGGGCGGCCAGCCGGTACCCTCGCCTGGCGACACGCTCGCCTGCGACGTCTTTTGCGCCGTCATCGACAACTTCGGCGACATCGGCGTCTGCTGGCGCCTGGCTCGTCAGTTGTCGAGCGAATACGGGTGGCAGGTGCGCTTGCTCATCGACGATCTGCATACGTTCGCGCGCCTATGCCCCGCGCTCGACACCGCGCTGCCGCGTCAGCGCGTCGATGGCGTCGTCATCGAGCATTGGCGCGAGCCCGCGCATCCCGGGGACGCGCTCGCCGTGGCCGACATCGTCATCGAAGCCTTCGCCTGCGAACTGCCGCCGGCCTATATCGCCGCGATGGCACGACGCCACCGCGCGCCCGTCTGGTTGAACCTCGAATATTTGAGCGCGGAAGATTGGGTGGCCGAGTGCCATCTCAAGCCGTCGCCGCATGCGCGCTATCCGCTCACGAAGACGTTTTTCTTCCCCGGGCTCGGGCCCGGCACGGGCGGCGTGCTCAAGGAGCACGCGCTCGATCGGGAGCGCCTTGCGTTCGAAACCTCCGCCGCCATGCGCGACGCCTGGTGGCGACAGACCACAGGCGCCCCGATGCCGCAGGCGCAGGCAACGGTGATCTCGCTGTTCTCCTACGAAAATCCGGCCGTCGATGCGCTGCTCGAACAATGGCGCGATTCGGCCGAACCTATCGTCCTGCTCGTGCCCGAAGGGCGCATCTCCGGTGCGCTCGCGCGCTTTTTCGGCCTGCCGGCCTTCCCTGCCGGCGCCCACGCGGAATGTGGCAGCCTACGCGCGCACTCGCTCGCGTTCCGGCCGCAGCCGCAATTCGATGCGCTACTGTGGGCAAGCGATCTGAACTTCGTGCGCGGAGAAGATTCGTTCGTGCGCGCCCAATGGGCACGCCGGCCTTTCGTCTGGCATATCTACCCGCAAACGGACGCGGCCCATCTGCCGAAACTGGACGCAGCGCTCGCTCACTATGCGCGCGAACTGTCCGCCCCCGCCCACGCCGCGCTCGGCCGCTTCTGGCATGCTTGGAACGGCGCCGGCACACCGGATTGGGCCGATTTCTGGCGCTATCGCCCGGCGCTGGAAAAGCGCGCCGCGACCTGGGCCGACGAGCTCGCAGCCATCGGCGATCTTGCCGGCAATCTAGCCGAATTCACAAAAACTCAGTTAAAATAAGCGGTTATCCAACGGCGTAGCGCCTTGTAGCCTCCTTGCAGCGTATTAGGCAAGACACAGGCGGACAGAAACGTCCAGCTTGAGCTACCTCGAACGACATACCCGCGAAATACCCGCGTGAACGATTGAAACGATCGATGTCGAGGCCGTTGAGCAACAGATCAATCACTTTATTCGTACAGGATCGTTTTATGAAGATTGCACAGGAACTGCGCACAGGCAACGTCGTGATGATCGGCAGCGATGCCATGGTCGTGCAAAAGACCGAATACAACAAGTCGGGCCGCAATGCCGCCGTCGTCAAGATGAAGCTGAAGAACCTGCTGACGGGCGCCGGCATGGAATCGGTGTATAAGGCGGACGACAAATTCGACGTCGTCGTGCTCGACCGCAAGGAAGTGACGTACTCGTACTTCGCCGATCCGATGTACGTGTTCATGGACGCCGACTACAACCAATACGAAGTCGAAGCCGAGATGATGGGCAACGCGCTCAACTATCTGGAAGACGGCATGCCGTGCGAAGTGGTGTTCTACAACGAGAAAGCGATCTCGGTCGAACTGCCCACCACGCTCGTGCGCGAAATCACGTACACGGAACCGGCGGTCAAGGGCGATACGTCGTCAGGCAAGGTGCTCAAAACGGCGAAAATCACCACGGGTTTCGAGTTGCAAGTTCCGCTCTTTTGCAACATCGGCGACAAAATCGAAATCGATACCCGCACCGACGAATACCGCAGCCGCGCCTAAACGCCCCATGTGCGGCGCTCGCTGCGCCCCACGCGGAACGTTATGCCGACTGAAAGCGCCCCTCGGGGCGCTTTTTTTTTCGCATAGGTGGTGTATGTTTGAGAAAACTTTACCGGTCGTTTTTTCGCTTTAACCCGGACGAAACCGCCACTCTTGCCGGGTGTCATACGTAAGCCATTGTTT
>JBQCDS010000442.1:0-9326 GCA_051961035.1 Trinickia sp.
CGAACGCTGCGAGCACGGCGACATGGTGTTCACGAAGGACATCGACGTCGTGAGTCCGCTGCTCTATCAACACGCGTCGGGCGGCACGACGTTCGACGAAGTGACGGTCGACTTCATGCGTTCGGACGGCGAAGGCAACCGCGTCAAGTACCTCGAAATCAAGATGAAGTACGTCATCATTTCGAGCGTGACGCCGACCGTCATCGGCGAAGGCCTGCCGACGGAGCAATTCTCGCTGAAGTACGCCGCCGTGCAATGGAAGTACACGCAACAGAAGGTGGGCGGTGGCCAAGGCGGTAACGCGCAAGGCGCGTGGAGCCTCACCAAGAACGATAAGACCTACGCGGTCTAAGGTCGTTGCCGATACGCCGCTCGCTGCCGTGTGGCCGTGGGCGGCGGTTCGTTCCATGAAAAGGGATTGAGTACGCAGCACGATGAAGCGCTTCGAACCGAGTTTGCTCGATAAGCTCTTCGACGACGATCCACGCTCCCCGGCACCGGCGGCGATGCGCCAGTGGTCGTTGGATGAGCTCAAGGGCCGCGTGGCGCGCGACGTCGAGGCGCTGCTCAATACACGCATTGTCCTGACCGAGGTCGAGCTTGCGAAGCTGCCGCAGTGCCAGCGCTCGGTGCTCACATACGGGCTGAACGATTTCGCGGGCTTGAGCTTGGCAAGCCACTACGATCGCAAGTTCATCTGCGATTCGATCGAACAGGCAATCGGCCGGCACGAGCCGCGCCTGCGGGACGTACGCGTATCGCTCGAAGTCAACGAGCAATCGACGAACGCACTTAATTTCGCTATCCGCGCGAAGCTCGTGGTTCATCCGGTGGAAGAGCCGGTGAGCTTCGATGCCATGCTGCAGGCCTCCACGTTGCAGTATTCGGTCACGCGATCGCGCCGCGGCTCGGACGCCGCGCGGCCCCGCGTACGCGAGTTCGGCTAGAAGATTAGATAAGCAAAGGAAGCAGAGCGTCAGAGCGCGCGAGATACCCTGATTTGAAGGTTTGTCGATATGATATTGCTCGGATGGCCGCCATGCGGCGTCGCTCGTCGTTGCGATAGCCGCGGCTATTGCGCCTGCTCGTTCCTTGCCTGACGACCCTCTGAACGATTTCATCGATCTAGGACCCTCCAACTCACGCCGCCCGGTTAATGATGGAAGCGTTGCTGCCTTACTATGAGCGCGAGTTGGCGTTTTTGCGCCGCTATTCGCGCGATTTTGCCGACCGGTATCCGAAGATCGCGGCGCGCCTCGCGCCGGCGGGCGAGCACGGTGACGACCCGCACGTCGAACGAATGATCGAATCGTTCGCGCTAT
The DNA here is from genome assembly GCA_051961035.1 of Trinickia sp. Taxonomy (GTDB): domain Bacteria; phylum Pseudomonadota; class Gammaproteobacteria; order Burkholderiales; family Burkholderiaceae; genus Trinickia. The sequence goes on from JBQCDS010000442.1 coordinate 1,323, forward strand.
TGACAGCCCGCATCAACAAGAAGCTCGACGACGATCGTCCCGAATTCACCGAAGCGCTGCTCGAAGTGCTCTATCCGCATTATCTGCGGCCGTTTCCGTCTTGTTCGATCGCGCAGTTCGGCGTGCCGGGCAATGGCATGCCGGCACGGCCGCTAACGGTCCCGCGCGGCACGCCGCTGGTGTCGCGCGCAATTCGCGGCGTGCCTTGCCGGTTCCGCACGGCCTATGACGTGACGCTGGCGCCGTTGCGGCTGGTGCGGGCTCGACACACGCCGCTCGACCAAGTGCCGCCCTTGGCCGCCACGCTGCCCGGCAACGCTTCGGCGCTGCTGTCGTTCACGTTCGAGACGACGCGGCCCGAAGGCATGCTGGGCGAGCTGAACCTCTCCACCGTGCGCGCGTATTTGCACGGCGAGCAATCGTTCATCGCCGCACTGACCGATTGCCTGTTCATGAAGACGATCGGCGCGTATGTCGAAACGGCCGAAAGCCGCATCTGGCGCCCGCTCGCCGCGATCCCGATCGAGCCGGCAGGCTTGGCGGAGGGTGACGCGCTGATCGACTACCCGGCCAAATCGCATCCCGCCTATCGGATCCTTGCCGAATACTTCGCCTTCCCAGAAAAATTCGACTTCATCGACTTCGATTTGACAGCGATGATCGGCATGGCGGGGCGCTCCCGGCGCCTGACGTTGCATATCGCGCTAGGCGAGTTGCGCGACGAGCCGCATATCGAGCGGCTCGTCGAATCGCTGAGCGTCAATCATGTGCGGCTGTTTTGCACGCCTGTCGTGAATCTCTTTGCTCAGCGCGGCGAGCCGATTCATGTGAGCCACGAGGCGGCGGCGTATCCGGTCGTGGCCGACGCACGCCACGCGCGCGACTACGAAGTCTATTCGATCGATGACGTGCGCCGCGTCGAGACACGCTCGGATGGCCAAACGATCACTGAATTTCGGCCGTTTTACGCGCTGCATCACGACGAGGCGGCCCGCGCGGGCCGCTATTGGTTCGCACGGCGCAACGATTGGGTCGCGCGGCACAGCCCCGGCTATGAAACCGAGATTTCGATCGTCGATGCCGATTTCGATGCGCTCGAGCCGCGCACGGATACGCTGAGCCTCGCGCTCACCTGCACGAACCGCGATCTGCCCGCGCAACTGGCGATTGGGCTCGAAGGCGGCGATTTATTCGCGCCGTCAGAGGTAGGAGCCGGCCCGATCGGCTTGTTGTCGCGGCCGAGTCCGAGCGTGCGCGCCCCGCGGGGTGCGGCGATGCGCTGGCGGCTCGTTTCGCATCTGGCGCTCAACCACGTTTCGCTGGCGGCCGACGGCCTCGCACCGCTCAAGGAATTGCTCGCGCTCTACGATACGCGGCGCACGGCGGTATCGGCGCGGCATATCGCGGGAATTGCCCGTATCGAGCAAAAGCCTGCCGTGCAATGGCTGCCGGGCCGGCCCTTTGCCACCTTCGTACGCGGCGTGGAGATCCGTCTGACCTTCGACGAGGCGCACTACGTGGGTACGAGCCTCGCCACGTTCGTGCGTGTGCTCGATACGTTCTTCGGCCTGTTCGTACGGTTGAACAGTTTCGTCCAACTCGTGGCCGTGGCGGGCCGCACAGGCGAGGAGATCATGCGATGCAAACCGCGCAGCGCGCAATCGACGCTGCGGTAGTCGAGCGCTTGCTCGACGAGCCGTATCGATTCCAATTCTTTCAAGCGGTTCGGGTACTCGATACGTGGTTCTCGAAGCAAGACGAGCACGAGCGCGGCAAACGCGGCGAGCAGGGCATTGCGTTCAGCAACAGCCTTGCGTTGACGTTCCCGCCGAGCGAGGTCGAGCAGGCGGCATCGTACGACGAAGCGGGCGAGCTGCTGGCCGGCCTTGACGCCGTGCGCACCGCGCTCGCGCAAGGCAAAGTGGGCCGCGTCGAGTTGACGCCGGCGTTCTTCGGCTTGCTGGGCGGGCAGGGCGCGTTGCCGCTGCACTATACGGAGCAGTTGATTGCTCGTGCGCAATGGCAGCGCGATCACGCGGCACGGGAATTTTTCGACGTTTTCTCGAACCGCGCCACGGCGCTCTTTTACGCGGCCTGGAAGAAGTACCGGCTGCCGTTTCATTACGAGCTCGACCGAGACGAGTCCTATTTGCCACTCTTGCTCGCGCTGGCCGGCACGCCCGACGCGCCCACGCGCGCGAGCGTACAGCACGGGCCTGGCGCACTGATCGACGAAGCGATCGCCGGCTATGCGCTGCCCGCGCGCCATCGACCGATGTCGGCCGCGTACCTTGCGCGCGCGCTGACGAATTATTTCCGTGCACCCGTGGCCGTCGAGGAATTCGCGGGCAGGTGGTACGCGGTGCCGCCCACGCGCCTGACGGTGCTCGGTCGCGCCAATGCGACGCTCGGGGCCACCGCGCTTGCGGGCGAGCGTGTGTGGCAGCGCGACATGCGCGTGCGTATCGTCGTGGGCCCGCTCGGTAAGCGCGATTACGAAGCGTTCTTGCCCGGCGAGGCGCGGGCGATCGCGCTCGAGCGGATGCTCACGCTGCTCGCGGGCATCACGATCGAATACGAAGTGTCGCTCGTGCTCGCGCGCGACGAAGTGGGCACGAGCCGCCTGGGCGCGGGAGCGCGGCTCGGCTACGACGCCTTCTTGTGCACCCGGCCGGCCGAGCGCGACCGAGACGACGCACGTTACGAATTAAACGTCATTCATTGATCCGACAAGCGAGAATCGACCCGACATGAGCACCCCTTTGAAGACCCTGATCGCCAAGCTCGACGCGTTGTGCCTGAGCGCGGCGACACGTGCCGCGAGCCTTTGTCTCGCGCGCGGCCACTACGAAGTCGACCTCGAACATCTGCTTCTTGCATTGTTGGAAGAGCGCGCGAGCGATCTATCGGTCGTCCTGCGTGCGAGCGATTTGAGCGCCGAGGTGCTGCGCTCGGATCTCGAGCGAGAGCTCGAGCGTTTGAAGACAGGCAATACGCGTACGCCCGTGTTCTCTCAGCATCTGATTTCGCTGTTCGAGCAAGCGTGGCTCATCGCGTCGCTCGATTCGCATGCGGCGAGGATTCGCTCGGGACATCTATTGCTCGCGTTGCTGACTTCACCGGAACTCGCGCAGTTCGCCGATCGGATGTCGCCGATTTTCACACGCGTGCCGGTCCAGGAACTGAAGCATCGGTTCGACGAAGTCACGGCAGGCTCGCGAGAAGCGGAGCGCGCGGCCGAGCCGCACGGGGCGGTCGACGCAAAACCGGGGGGCGCCGGGGACGGCAGCCTCGATCCGACATTGTCCGGGGGCGTGTCGAAGACGCCCGCACTCGATACCTACACGACGAACCTGACGAAACGCGCAAGCGACGGGGAGATCGATCCCGTGATCGGCCGCGAAGCCGAAATCCGACAGACGATCGATATCCTCATGCGCCGCCGCCAAAACAACCCGATCCTGACGGGCGAGGCGGGGGTCGGCAAGACGGCCGTCGTCGAGGGATTGGCGCTGCGAATCGCGGCGGGCGACGTACCGGCGCCACTCGTCGGCGTGGCGCTGCACGTGCTCGACATGGGCCTCTTGCAGGCCGGCGCGAGCGTCAAAGGCGAGTTCGAAAACCGCCTGAAAAACGTCATCGACGAAGTGAAGAAAAGCGCGACGCCGATCATCTTGTTCATCGACGAAGCGCACACGATCATCGGCGCGGGCGGGCAAGCCGGACAGAACGATGCGGCCAACTTGCTCAAACCGGCGCTCGCGCGCGGCGAACTGCGGACGATCGCCGCGACGACCTGGGCCGAATACCGCAAGTATTTCGAGAAGGATGTCGCGCTGGCGCGGCGCTTCCAGGTCGTGAAGGTCGACGAGCCGAGCGAAACGCTGGCTTGCGCAATGGTGCGTGGGCTTGCGCCGCGCATGGAGGCGCATTTCGGCGTGCGCATTTTCGATGAAGCGATCACCGAGGCCGTGCGTCTCTCGCATCGCTACATCACGGGGCGGCAACTGCCGGACAAAGCGATCGGCGTGCTCGATACCGCGTGCGCGAAAGTCGCGCTCGCACGGGGCTCGACGCCGGCCGTCATCGACGATACGCGCAAGCGCGTCGAACGCATCGATGCCGAAATCGCGGCGCTCGAGCGCGAGCGCACGGCGGGCACGGGCGGGGCGGCGCACGATGAACGGCTCGCGCAACTGCGCGCGGCGCGCGAGGCCGATGTCGCGTCGCTTGCGGCCGACGAGGCGCGTTACGAAGAGGAGCGCGCGCTCGCGCGGCAGATCGAGGCGTTGCGCGCGCGGCTGTCGTCCACGGCGGCTGCGCCTGCGAACGAGCCGGCGAGCCCCGAGGCGCTCGCCGAGCAAGCGTCGTTGCGCGAGGAACTGACGGCGCTCACCGCGAAGCTGAAAGCGCTGCAGTGCGCGAGCCCAATGGTCCCGCTGCAAGTCGATGGCCACGTCGTGGCCGAGATCGTTGCCGGCTGGACGGGCATTCCGCTCGGCCGCATGGTCAAGGATGAAATCGGCACCGTCCTCGGCTTGAAGGATCTGCTTGCCTCTCGCGTGATCGGCCAGGATCATGCACTCGATGCGATCGCGCAACGCGTGCGCACGGCCAGCGCGAATCTCGAGGATCCGCACAAGCCGCGCGGCGTATTTCTGTTCGTCGGGCCGTCGGGCGTCGGCAAGACCGAGACGGCGCTGGCCCTGGCAGACATCCTGTACGGCGGAGAACGCAAGCTCGTCACGATCAACATGAGCGAGTATCAAGAGGCGCACAGCGTGTCCGGCTTGAAGGGCTCGCCGCCGGGCTATGTCGGTTATGGCGAGGGCGGCGTGTTGACCGAGGCCGTGCGCCGCAATCCTTACTCGGTGGTGCTGCTCGACGAAATCGAAAAAGCGCACCCTGACGTGCTGGAAATGTTCTTTCAAGTGTTCGACAAAGGCACGCTCGACGATGCGCAAGGGCGCGAAATCGATTTTCGCCACGCGCTGATCATCTTGACGTCGAACGTCGGCTCGGCCGCCGTGATGCAGGCTTGCTTGAACCAGGAGAGCGAGGCGCTGCCGGACGCCGAGGCGCTGGCGGAGTTGCTGCGCCCGCAGCTGTACAAGGCGTTCAAGCCCGCGTTCCTCGGGCGCGTCAAGGTGGTGCCGTATTACCTGATCTCCGACGATGTCCTCGTGCAGATCATCGAGCTCAAGCTCGAACGGATCCGCGCGCGCATCGCCGACAATCATCGCGCCGTCTTCGCGTGGGACGAATCGCTCGTCGATGCGGTGCTGGCGCGTTGCACGGAAGTGGATTCGGGCGCGCGCAACGTCGATCACATTCTCAATGGGACGCTGCTGCCCGAGCTTGCGCAACATGTGCTCGGCCGCATCGCCCAGGGCGAGCGCATCGAGCACATCGCCGTGCGAGCGCTCGAATCGGGCGAATTCGACTACCAGGTAGCTTGAGATGGCAATGGATCTAGCTCCGCTCATCGCGCCGCTCGAAGGCGCCTCGCCGTGCGGCGAAGACTTGCTGTTTTCCACCGATTTCGACGCTATTCAGCACGCGCGCCGCTTCGACGATCCGTCGCTCGATCAGGGCGAATGGATCACGGAAATCAAGGAAGCCGATTGGGGCTTCGTGATCGAGCGTTGCTCGTTGCTGCTCAAGACGCAAACGAAGGACTTACGGCTCGCTGCGTGGCTCAGTGAGGCCCTTGCCATGAAGCAAGGGGTGGCGGGGCTCTCGCAAGGGTATGCGCTGCTCGCGGCGCTCGCCGAGCGCTATTGGGACAACGTGCATCCGCTGCCCGAAGGCGACGACACCGAATATCGGCTCGGCAACGTAAGCTGGCTCGTCGGTCGCACGGCGCAATTGCTGAAAGGGGTATCGCTCACGCAGTCGTCGGCGGGCGAATTCAGCGGGCTCGATTGGGAGGTCGCGAGCCATGCCGCTCAAGCCGTGCGTCGCGATCCCGAGCGTGCCGACGAAATCGCGCGCGGCAAACCGTCGATCGAACACATCGAGGCGGCCAAACGCGCAACGCCGCCCGCGTTTTACAAGGCACTGCTGACCGATCTGAAGGCTTTCGAGCAAGCGCTGTCGGCGCTCGAGCAAGCGCTCGATGCGCGCGCCGGCACGTCGGCGCCGAGCTTTCGCCAGGCCAAGGATGCTTATGAGTTCGTCTACGATCTTGCCGAGCGGTTCGCCCGCGACGTCGGCGCGAAGCTCGAGCCCGCCCCGGCCCAATCGCACGCTCAAGCTGGTGCCGGGCAGGACGCGCGCACCGAACCGAGCTTCAAAACGGCTCCCTCACTCGAGACATCGATGCCCGCGAACACTGCCGCCCTCGCTCCCGCACGCCCCATTTCGGTCGGTGCGATTCAAAGCCGCGCCGATGCCGTCGCGCAACTGCGGGCCATCGCACGGTTCTTTCGCGCGACCGAGCCGCACAGCCCGGCTGCCTATATCGCCGACAAGGCGGCCGAGTGGGCCGATATGCCGCTGCACGAGTGGCTTAGCGCCGTCGTCAAAGACGATGGGTCGCTGGCCCATGTTCGCGAGTTGCTCGGCGTGAAGCCCGACGAGTCGAACTGAACCGCCGGCTCATTGGCCGACGCGAAACTCAATCCGCCGATTCCGCGCCCGACCCTCCTCAGAATCATTCGAGGCAATCGGTTGATCGGGCCCAACGCCCATCGTTGCCATCGACCGAGGCCCGACTCCCTTCGAGACGAGGTAGCCCTTCACGGCATCGGCGCGCGCTTGGCTCAGCGCGATGTTCGACGCCCGGCTGCCGGAGTTGTCGGTATGGCCGATGATTTCTACCGTCTTGCCCGGCATCTTGGCAAGCACGCCCGCCATTTGATCGAGGATCGCGCGGCCTTCCGGCGCGAGCGTCGCACTGCCGGTTTCGAATTCGATCGTGCGGTTCGCGAGTGTCGAATCGAGCAAGCCTTGCTCCGACGCACTCACGCGCAGCCCGTTGTGGATCGTATAAGTGGGGTTGAGCGCGTTCGCCATGTCGCTGGCAATCTGCTGGCGCTGCGCTTCGTTCGGCACTTCGCCCTTCACGTCGATCTGCGTGCCGTCGATTTTGAGCTGGCCTTTGCTGATCTCTTTCAATTGCGGACCGAGCAGCTTTTGGACGTTCGCGCTCCAATTCGGGGGCGTCGCGACGCTTCCCACTTCGATCTGATCGACGACATTGGCGGCGCCGTATGTTTCGCGCAGCCGCGCGAGCACGGCACTGTGCGTGGCTTCGTCGGGCACCTTGCCGCTTGCAACCACTTGTCCCGGCGCGGCGTCGGCCGGAGCGGGCACGTGCGTGGCGGACGTCGCCGCGTTCGAGGGATAGGTCGACGCCAACTGCACCGGCGCGGGCAGCGCCGCGACGTGCACGCCCATGCCGCCGTTGGCAACGGGGGAGACCGTGGCGCCGGCGTGCTCGTCGGCGTGGGCCGGGCGTGCGGCGAGCGAGCCGGCCACGGCCAGCCCGGCAAGCACGGCGGCGACACGCCACGCGGGGCGGGCAGCCGGGGCGAATGCAAGCCGATGCACGTCGTGCTTGGGCGAATGAGGGGCGTGCGTCATCGCTTCATGCCTCGTCCGCGGCGAACGCTTCGCGGAACGTATCGACGGCGATACGCAGCGACAACTGCGGTTGTTCGAGGTAGCTGACGAGCTTGCTGATTCCATATTCGTTCTGGGCGTGATCGTCGATCCATTCCGGATCGTCGATGTCGATGTTGTGCGCCGCATAGGCTTGAGGGTCGATAACGCTGTGCAACGTTTTGGCCGAGGCACCGTTGAAGCCGATGACGAGGCGCTCGCGCTCGGCGATCGTACCGATGAAGATGGCGATTTCGAAATCCGCTTGCGCGAGAAAAGGCGCAATGAGCTCGAGCCAAAACGTCGCGACCAGGCTGCGATAGAACGTATCGCTCGGCAACGGCAGCGTGAGCCCGCGCTCGAGGTTCGGCGCGCGGCTCGACCTCACGGGCCGCAGCA
>JBQCDS010000443.1:0-9059 GCA_051961035.1 Trinickia sp.
CGGGCTCAATGCATTCGTGATCATGAGGTTCACGAAATCTTCAGTCGATACTTCGCCGATCGTCTGGGTCGGATCCGGATTCGTGGTGCCGGCGTTGACGAACAGCACGTCGAATGTTCGGCCAGACAAACGCTCGCGCAGCGCCTCGATCTGCTCCGGCCGTGTGATGTCCAGCGTTTCGATCTCGATTCGATCCGGATACGCATCGGCCAAGTCATGCAGGCGCGTGCGGCCGCCCCCCGCGCGAACGGTGCCGACGACGTGCCATCCTTTCTTCGCGAACTCGGCCGCCATGGCGTGGCCCAAGCCACGGGAGGCGCCGATCAGCAAGATGGAGGGCGAGGAAGCGGAGGAAGCCGAGGAAGAAGGTTGGGGCATGGGGTTGTGTATTCGCGAAGCTGCGTTGATGAGGAGGTAACGTGATCCATTGTCGAGATCGTCGCTCGTTTGCGCCAGACGCTTGACCTGCAATTCACGATTGCGTCCGACGCCACACCTCGTTCGTTTTCAGCTAACCTGCGGACATGTCACGTGTCGACTTGAATTTGCTGACCGCCTTGGATGCCTTGCTCAGTGAACGGAGCGTCACAGGAGCGGCTCGGCGCCTGAACCTCAGCGTCTCGGCCATGAGCCGCACGCTTACGCGTCTGCGCGCGGCCACCGGCGACCGTCTGCTGCTACAGGCCGGGCGCACGCTCGTGCTCACGCCCTATGCCGAGCAGTTGAGTCAACGCATTCCCAGTCTGGCCCGTGAAGCTCAGGCGGCGCTGAGCCCCGCCGACGATCGGTTCGACGTCGATAAGCTCGAGCAACGCTTCACCGTACGCGCGGGCGAAGGCTTCATCGATCTACTCGGGGCGGCGCTCACGGATCGCATCCGCCGCGCCGCGCCCGGCGTACAACTGCGCTTCACGCCCAAGACCGACTGGGACCCTCAACCGCTGCGGGAAGGCATGATCGATTTGGAAATCGGCATCGTCAAAACGTCGGCTCCCGAGGTACGCACGCGGTTGCTCCTGCGCGATCGGTATGTGGGCGTATGCCGGATAGGACATCCCCTGCTGAGCGATACCGATATCACCCTCGAGCGATGGGCCTCGTACGATCATGTGTCGACCTCGCGGACAGGACAAGCCGATAGCCCGATCGACGCGGCGCTACACACACCCGGGCTGCGGCGCAACGTGCCGATCGTGGTGCCGTCGTATCCCAGCGCCATGCAGTTGGCTCGGCAATCGGACTTGCTCGCCGTCGTCCCGCATTCTTGTCTGGGCCATGCGTTCATGCCGAATTACGCGGCGGGCAACGGCTTGCACCCCTTCGAATTGCCCGTTCCCCTGCCCGCTTTCAACGTCGCGGCGATTTGGCATCCGCGTCTCGATCACGATCCGGCTCAACGCTGGTTCCGCGCGCAAGTGCGTGCGCTGTTCGATGCGGCTTATGGAGACACTGGCGCGGAAAGTCGCCCCCCGCCTTCCGTTTAACCGGCCGGCTGCGCGTTGCTGCCTCTCGCTCGGCATGTCCCTTGCATAAGCGTCATCGTCATTCATCACTGCCGGGGATAGGCATGACCGGGGATAACCGGCTACGCGAAATGCGCAGGACGATGCGCGAGCAATTCGGCATCCCACGCCTGCGCGAGGGACAGGAGGACATCATCCGCAGCGTGCTGGCGCGTCGCGATACATTGGCGACGATGCCGTCCGGCGCAGGCAAATCGCTGTGCTACCAGTTGCCTGCTTTGCATCTCGATGGCCTGACGCTCGTCGTATCGCCGCTGATATCGCTGATGAAAGATCAGGCGGACAATCTGCAAGCCGTTGGCATCGAGTCGCTGCTCATCAACAGCACGCTCAACCGCAAGGACGAACGGGCGGCGCTCGATGCCTTGCGCGAAGGCAGCACACGCATCGTGTTCGTGACGCCCGAACGGCTTGCCAACCCCGCGTTCGTCGATGTGCTGGCGAGCCGCACGCAGCGCCCCGTCGCGCTCGTGGTGGTGGACGAAGCGCACTGTGTGTCGAAGTGGGGACATGATTTTCGTCCGGCGTTCCTCGACATCGCTCATGCCGTGCAAGTGATCGGGGCGCCGCCGGTTCTCGCGCTCACGGCAACGGCCACGCCCGAGGTGGTCGCGGACATCGTCCACTCGCTGCGTCTGCGCGAACCTACCATCGTGCGCACCGGCACTTATCGGCAGAACCTTCGATACCGCGTGGTGCAGACCGGGGCTGGGCATGGGCGTCGTGAAGCCGCCCGGGCACTGACGCTCAAACAGCAGCAGCTCCTGGACTTGATTGGCGAACTGAAGGGCTCGGGGATCGTCTATGTCGCAACCGTGCGCGAGGTGCAGCGCGTGCATGCGTGGCTTGCCGCGAGCGGCGAGTGCGTCGCGCATTATCACGGCCGTCTGTCGGCCAGCGAGCGACATGAAGAGCAAGACCGGTTCATGACCGGGCAGGCGCGGCTCATCGTTGCCACGAACGCGTTCGGCATGGGCATCAACAAGCCCGATGTGCGCTTCGTCATTCACTATCAGGTGCCGGGCAGCCTCGATGCGTACTATCAAGAGACGGGGCGAGCCGGACGCGATGGCGAGCCTGCGGATTGCGTGCTGCTATTCGATCTCAACGATCGCCGCATCCAACAGTTTTTTCTCGCGGGACGATACCCAGACGCCGCACTGGTGCTGCGGGTGTTCGATGCGATCGCGGGCACGGGCGACGAAGAGCGTGGCGAAGGTCAAGCTCAAGGTCAATCGGCGTCCGACGCATCAGGTCGGGAGGCGGTGTCCGGCAAAGCGCTTGCTCAGCGGTTGCCAGACGTTGCGGCCGGCAAGCTCGATGTGGCGCTCGGCATGCTGATCGATGCGCGGATCGTACAGCGCGATCGACAACATCGTTATCGGCTGCGCAAAGGTGCGCAGGTGCTCGAATTGCGCGATGCGGTGCCGGCCGCGGCGGAGCAATTCGAAGCGATGCGCGAACGCGACCGCGGCGCGTTGCAGCAGATGATCGACTACGCGCAAAGCGGGCGCTGCCGCTGGCGGCTGATGTTGGATTACTACGAGGAGGCCGCGACGATCGAGCGTTGCGGCACGTGCGACAACTGCGTGCACCCACCGCACGTTGCGCCGCTGCCGGAGGTGCCTTCGGCGGCTGCGGTCGCGCGGCGTCGGACGGAGCGTATCGCCGAGGAAAACCGCGGATGGACTCGCGGGGAAAAGGTGCGGGTGGCGCGCTTTGGTGTAGGAGAAGTGGTCATGTCGACCGATGAGCAAGTGGCCATACAGTTTCCCGATGGGGACGTGCGGACGTTTCTTGCGAATCGGGTGAAGCGGGTGCGGGGTTGAGGATCGCGGTTCGACGGGCTGACGCGAAAGACGACGCAGCGGGGGGTGGGCAGGCGCTTCATCGATCGATGAGCGACACGCGTGGGCCGCGGCTAGCAGCGGCCTTTGGCCCGCGCCGTCCTACGGACGTTCAGATGGCCGCTTTCCTCCTCTAGCGGTGTAAGTGAGTCGTGCTTGTCAATCTCGAAAGGCTTATCTGGGTCCATGACTCGCGCAGCCACGGAGTGCGCAGAGGGTTAAATTCTCTCCGCGGTGCGGAGAGAATCCGAACGATCATCGAAAATCCGAAATGCCGGACGGGCTTAACGTCCACCGCTCACATCAAGCAGCGCACCAGTTACATATGACGCGGCATCGCTCAGTAGCCAGACGATCGTTTCCGCCACTTCGTTGGCAGTGCCATGGCGCCCCAGAGGGGTTTGCACGCCCAGTACCTGGGCGCGATCCGGTCGCCCGCCACTTGCATGAATTTCGGTATCGATGAGTCCAGGCCGGACGGCGTTGACCCGGATGCCCTGCGGAGCCAACTCCTTTGCAAGGCCGATGGTCATCGTATCGACTGCACCCTTTGATCCCGCGTAATCGACATACTCGTCAGGGGAGCCAAGCCGCGATGCGGCTGAAGAGACATTAACGATTGCGCCACCATTGCCTCCACGATCTTTGGACATACGCCGCGCAGCTTCACGAGCGCAGAGATAAGCGCCCAACACATTGACGTCAAACATCCGCTTCAAGCGATCGGCACTCATATCGGCCAGCGACATGGATGGGGCGACGATGCCTGCGTTGTTGACGAAGGCGGTAATCTGACCCAAAGCGGACTCCACCGTGTCAAACATGGCGATGACATCCGCTTCGTCGGCAACGTCGCCGCGGATCACACACGCCTTGCCGCCAGCCCGTGTCACCTCCAGGGCCGTTTCCCGGGCGGCCTGCTCGTTATGAGCATAGTTGACACCGATTGCCCAGTTGCGTCGGGCTAGCAAAATTGCTGTTGCGCGACCAATGCCTCGGCTGGCGCCCGTAATCAAAGCGACATTCGCCACCTTAGGAACTCCTTGGAAAATCTGCGACGTCTACGGAGATGAGCAGCTTAGACGAATTTGGCTAGGATAGCTCGCAGGAGGATTTGGTAGCACGGCTATGTTCGATAATGGGATAGACGCCGGCTATGCCTGTCACCTGCCGGCCAGGAGGAACCTTTCACGGTTCGTGGCACTTCATCATTCGGACGACCGCTCCTAGCCAAGAGGCGGACATGTCCCGAGCTCACGCAGAGGCGCGCGGAAGGCTATTGCACTCACCGGGCCAGCCACGACTGTTATGCCGTGAGGCTTCTCACGTAAGACGGTCTAAAGAGAAAAACGGGCATGATCGCGCCGATAGATCGCGACCAGGCCGGCAGTTGTCTCATCCGATTGTCCGAACCACACCCCCATCGACCCGCAACGCCGCACCCGTCGTGGCAGACGCCTGCTCCGAGCATGCGTACACAACCATGTTTGCAACTTCGTTCGTCGTGGCGAAACGGTTGATCAGCGATGTTGGCCGCGAAGTCTTCAGGAACTGTTGCTCAGCCTGCTCTTGCGTGATCCCCCGCTCTCGCGCGGTCGCCTTCATCCAGTTCGACAGGATTTCCGAGCTGGTCGGGCCGGGCAGCACGGCATTGACGGTCACGCCGGTGCCGGCAAGCAGTTCAGCCAGCCCTCTCGACACCGCGAGCATCGCGGTCTTGGTCACGCCGTAGTCGATCATTTCTTTCGGGACATTCAGCCCAGACTCGCTACTTACGAACACCACGCGCCCCCAGCCCTGCTTCGCCATTTTCGGCGCGTAATAGCGGGCGGTGCGAACGCCGCTCATCACGTTGAGCTGGAAGAGGTCGAGCCATTCGCGGTCGTCCTGTGCAAAAAAGTCGTTCAGCCGCGCTGTCCCTGCGTTGTTGACAAGAATGTCGGCGACCGACGTGTGTGCAAACAAGGCTGCGCAGCCTTCGGGTGTCGCAACGTCGGCGGCAACGCCGGTCAGTTCCGCGTTCGGCAAGATCGCTTGCATCTCGCGCAGCGCGGCATCGACCCGCTCCTGGGTCCGGCCATTGAGTACGACCGCAGCGCCTGCCCGCGCCAGGCCCTCGGCAATTGCGCGGCCGATTCCCGCTGTAGAGCCCGTAACGATTGCCTTGCGGCCATTGAGTTCGATTTTCATGGCGCTTATCCCCGTCCTGCTTCTACTTCGGCGGCTCGGGCGAGGCATTCAACCCATTCCTGGTGATAGCGATACAACGCGCCGGGATTCCTGCTGCCGATCAGCTCCACGAAGAACTGGCCTTGCTGCGTCTCTTCGGTCAGCAGATGACAACCATCCTGGGTCGGCGTGATCACCCAGCCGTGATAGGCGCTCGACCTGGTTTCGTCGCCGTCAACGGTCGTTGCCCACGCCAGCCGGCGATTCGGCACGCACTCAGTGACGACGAGCGACATTGGATGTCCGACCGTCACGCGGCTGTAGCGTGTGCCGAGCGCGAGTTCCGGTTCGCCGGACATGATCCTGACCTGATCCTCGGCCGGAAAATAGCGCGACCAGCGCTCGGCGTCGACGAGCAGTTTCCAGACCACTTCCGGCGGGGCTTTCACGTCGATGTCATTGAACGCGTAAATTGCCGAGGTACGCGGGTCATAGCGTTCCGGCCAGTTGACTTTGTCGATCATGTATCGGATCTCCGTTTTTTTGGTAGGTTAGCTGCGGGAATGCTCACGCGCCGTGGCGACTTCGGCAAGATTCCTGAGTAGCTTCTCGTGGGTGAGCCAGAACACGTCAGGTGCCTGCTTTGCGAGTTCCAGCCAGTGCGGTCCCTGCATCGTCTCCTCGGTCCATAGATGGCACCCACTTGCCGTGGGCGTGATGATCCAGGCGTGGTAGGCCCTAGACGTCCTGGAAACCTTTGGATAGCCGCCCCACGCAATGCGGGTCATTGGCTCGAACTCCTGCACGGACGCGAACACATCCTGGCCGGCAAGATTCGTCTCGAATCTCGTACCCAGGCCAAAGCGATCGTCGCCGTCAAGCGGCTGCACGTGTTGAACACCGGGATAGAAAGCGGGCCACGACCTGAAATCTGTCAGCAAGGACCAGATCGTCTGGATGGATGCCGGGACCTCGAGCTCGTTGGTGAAATGGATCGGAGAGCGGCTCGGTTTCATCTCCGCGGGCCACTTGATTGTTTCGTACATGACGATTCCCTAATGGAAGAGCGGTGGATCCGGATGCTGCGCAGGCGTGAGAGGCGCGCGAGCTACTGAGGGCTCACGAGATCCTGGAAGATGAGCGGCGCCCACTCGCGGCCCCTTGCCTGTACGAGCGAGCCGCCTTCCCGGAGTGCACCCAGCCAGACCGGCGCGAAGCCGAGCCGTTCAGCGAGGTTGGCTACCGGTGCCGCCGCTTCCTCTTCGTCGCTGGATAGAAAGACGACGCGTCGGCCGCCGCCGACTTTGGGGTTGGTCGCCAGCACGTGTGCAGGCAGGTGATTGAATCCCTTGACGAAGCGGGCACCAGTGAATGCCCGAGCAATGACGGCCGATGACGGCAAGCCCCGCAGTTCCTCGACTGGCACCCCGAACGCGTTCGTCGCGTCGATGAGCGTTTTGCCCTGCCAGTCCGGCAAGACCTCCGCCACGTTGCGGTGCTCCCAGAACGGCACCGCGAGGATCATCGTGTCGGCCTGTACGGCGTCTTGCAAGGTGTTGGGAGTGACCTTTGGGCCGATGGCTCGTGCTTCCGGCAGCAGCGCTTCGGGCGCTCGCCGGCTGGCTACGGCGACTTCAATGTTTTGTCGCGCGAAGGCTCGCGCCAGTGCCTGACCGACCGCGCCGAAGCCGATGATCGAATAGCTCACGATCTTTCTCCTGCTTTGAGTTAGCTTGCGGAGAATAGTAATTTCGGCCCAATCGAATGAGAATTCCGGTATTCGATATAGAACTTATTCCAAATTGGAATTAGTTCCGAAATGCACACAGCGGGGTTGCGGATGGATCGGTTTCAGGAACTGAATGCATTTATCGCCGTCGTGGAGGCAGGCGGCTTTTCTGCAGCTGCGCGACGGCTTGGCGAGTCGCAGTCCGCCATCAGTAAAGCCGTGAACGCGCTGGAGAAACGCCTCGGCGTGGCGCTGCTTCATCGCAGCACGCGCAAAGTGACACTGACCGATCAGGGGCAGCTGTATTACGAGCGCATGGGTCCACTGGTGGACGAGATCCAGGTGGCGGATAACGAGTTGACCAGCACCACGCTCGACGTTTCAGGCCTCATCAGGATCGCGGCACCCTCGACGTTTGGTCGACTGCACGTGTTGCCACTCATTCCCGCATTGCTGGCGCAACATCCTGGCCTGCGGATCGATGTCGTTCTGTCCGACGCCGTACGCGATATGGTGGAAGACAGGATCGATCTTGCGATTCGCGTAAGTCCCGTCGAAGAGCCCGATTCGGTGATGCGCCGTGTGGCTGCCACTTCGCTCGTGTGCGCTGGATCTCGCCGTTACTTTGAAAAGTTCGGTGTACCCCATACGCCTGCCGAGCTCAAGGATCACAACTGTCTGGTCTATGGCGAGATGACGGAGTGGCCATTCGCAGGGCCCGAGGGCCAGTTCAATGTGCCAGTGCGCGGCAATCTGTCATCCAATAGTGCGGAGACGATTCTTGCAGGCGTGCTGGCCGGCGTCGGCATTGGCATGTTTCATCGCGCTTCGTTGGTGGGCGAGTTCCGGCACCCGGACATCGTCACCGTACTCGACGACTTCGTGCAGCAGCCCAGAGAGGTCAGCCTTGTCTGGCCCAAGCGGCGGTTTGTGCCCACCCGCGTACGCAGCGCCACGGATTTTCTGGCAGATGCGCTCGCACAACGGATTTAGCTGCGAGCGCACACGCCGCTTCGAGACGTTCGCGGCCATATCGACGAGACAGCGAGAGCAATCCGAGACATGCTCGATAGCCGTACTCGGGGTGGCGTTGCTCTTGCAGTAGTCGAGTGACGAGCGCGCCGGTTGCCGCGCCGATCTGCTCGCCCCAATGAATGAGCCGCTGCGGTGTCTACTCAAGATGAGCGCGGTGAGCCGCCGGCATGTGCTCGACGACGGTGGTGTAGCGCCGATATCGCTCTGGCTCGTGGTGCGCAAACGGTTCTTAGACACGGGGTTCTTCATTGAGCCCGCGTGGGTTGGTTCGGGTGACAAGTGCGGACCGGTGGTCTTTGTTTCGCGCGTCCTTGCGGATTCCTGTGCCTATCTACGAAACCAGTACCATGGACCGGACAATAGCGGCACTTGGAAGGTCGTCGCATTGCAAGACTTCGACTTGCTGGACCACGCTCGCGGCGTCGAGGGAACGCTGTACTGCATGATGACCTTTGGGTTCTCCATGCAAGACGCAGACAGTGTAATCTGCATCGACGCTCCTCGTCCCCGCTAAGTGCCGGTCCCATTCGACGTGCCGGACAACACGCAGAGCATCACGTTCTCGTTCAGTCAGTGGGTCTTCGACTTCATGCGCGGAGAGTGGGCAACGCTCGGCTTGCCAGAGTTCGATAAGGAACTCGAGGTCGCAGACGAAGTCGACACTTTGAGCGTCAGCCGGCAGGTGCAAACAGCGATAGCTCGGTTGCACGCGTGTCGAGACATCAATAATGTCGGATGCCACAATTTGTGCAAACG
>JBQCDS010000444.1:0-2586 GCA_051961035.1 Trinickia sp.
ATATGTTCGGCTAGCCTCCTGCCTGCCTGCTGCGAATAGGACACACCGTTGCCGCCATATCCCAGCGCGTAATACACCGACTGCTTCGGATCGGGCTGACAGATGCGCGGCATCATGTCGTGGCTGACATCCACCCAGCCCCACCACGAAAAGTCGATATCCACGCCGCGCAGCGCCGGGAATTTGCGCGCCATCCCTTCCTTGAGCAAATCCAGATGGCGCGGGTTCGGCGCGTCGCGGCCGGTGATCGCGCTGCGGCTGCCGATCTGTAGCCGACGGTCGGGCAGAAAGCGGTAATAAAAGCGCAGCGTGCGTGTGTCGGTCAGCACCTGGGTCGTGCGAAAGTTGCACGCGCGTATCTCGTCATCGGTGAGCACACGCGTGACCATCGAGTTCGACAGAATGGGCATGATCTTGCTGCGCAGCGACGGATGCAGCGTTTGCGCCGTATAAGCGCCCGTCGCGATCCCGACGGCCCGCGCGCGAACGATGCCGCCCGGCGTATGCAGATGATGCACGCCGCCTATCGTTTCCCATCCCAGCACGGGGCTGCTCGTATGGACGCGCGCTCCCGCTGCCCGCGCCAGGCGCAGATAGCCGAATGCGAGCTTCGCGGCGTGAATGCCAATTCCTTCGGGCTCGTGCAGCGCGCCGGCCGCCTCATGGTCGTTCAGGAATTCGCGCCGGAAAGTATCGGCGCCGATGAGCTCCGAGGGATAGCCGAACACGTCCTTCCAGACCTTCGCCTCGGCCGCAAGCTTCTCCATGATGCGCGGACGATGGGCGATCAAGAAGTGGCCACCCGGCTGCGGGTCGCAATCGATCTCGGTCAAGAATGACTTGAAGTGGTCGAACCCCTCCTGGATCTCATCGTGCAGCTTCAAGGCGACATCCTTGCCCCAGCGCTCGATCCACTGCGAGCGCGACAGCCGCCCCGATGCGTTCTGCGCCTGTCCGCCGTTGCGGCTGCTGCAACCCCAGCTCGTGCGATTCGCCTCGAGCACGACCGCTTTGATGCCGTGCTCGCGCGCGAGACACAGCGCGGTGGCGAGGCCGGTATAGCCCGAGCCGATGATCGCGACATCGACATCGATGTCCCGCGTGATCGGACCGTCGTCGGCGGGCGGCGTGCCCGCGGTCGCAACCCAATATGTCGGCGCGTAGTCCTTGCCGTGCCCGGGGCCGGGCGAGACGAGCGGATCATAGGTCGGATCGTAACGCCTATCGGCAGGCGCACTTCCGACAAAACCGCTCGCGGCTCGCTCGACTGAGCTGTATTCCATGATGAGGACTCCTAAGGATGAATATGTTTCTCGCTGGCCCATCGATCGTGCAAGAAGGCTCGATTGCATCGATCCGTTGAAGAAAGTTTAGGGAGGCGAATTTCGCTCAGGTAGAACCAGTGGGGTGAATTCGCTTGGACCAGCGCGGGGCTATCGTCGGTATGCCTCACAGCTTCCAAAAAGTTTCGCTGAGCGTTATCCGCATAAACGAGCATATCCAGGCGCCGCATTATTGGCGCACGCTAGCAAGTGGTACAAAACGGTTCATTTTCCCAACTGGTTGAAGACCCATGCGCGCCACCGCTCCCGCGTCGCCCGAGCCTGCGTCCGTCGACGACGCGCGCGTGCTGCGCGCGCTTTCGGTGCTCGAAACGCTCGCATCGGCGGGGCAGCCCTATACGTTGTCGCAGCTGTCCGCGCGCTTGCACATTCCCAAAGCCACGCTGCTTCGGATGATCGAATCGCTGGAGACGCGCGGTTATGTGATCCACATGCCGGATTCGCGCGGCCACGATCGTGCGATTACGCTCGGCCCGCGCGCCGCGCAGTTGGCGCTGTCGGCCCTGTCGAACAATACGTTCACGCGCGGATGCCGCGCGGTATTGCGCGCGCTGGTCGATGTGCTCGGCGAAACGTGTAATCTCACCGCCCTCGATAACGATGCGGTGCTCTATGTGGAACGCGTGGAAACGAACGAGCCGTTGCGGCTCGAGATGCGGCCCGGCATGCGCGTGCCGCTGCATTGCACGGCGAGCGGCAAACTGTTCCTCTCGCAAATGGCGACGCACGAGCGCAACGCCATGCTCGCCCAACTGACGCTAAAGAAAATGACCTACCGGACGCTCACCGATCCGCAACGGCTGGCGGCCGAACTCGATCGGCTCGGCAAGCGCGGCGTCGGAATCGACAACGAGGAATTCGTACGCGGGATGGTGGCCGTTGCAGTACCGGTCAGAGCGTCCCCCGCTGGGCCGGTGCTGGCATCGCTGGCCGTTCACGCGCCAACCGCGCGCGCCACGCTGAACGATCTGCTGGAGGCCGTGCCGCAAATGCGCGAAGCCGCGAACCGCCTCGCACCGCTGCTGCATAGCAACGAACGCTAGGCGGCAAAAGCGGAGCCGATCGGAACGCCGCGAAAGCAGCGCCCCTCCCCGACCGTCTGAATCTCAATGCGCAAGGATGCCCATCGCTTGCTTCTTCAACTCCAGGAAATGCGGATCGAAAGCGACTTCCGGCGTGCGCGGCCGGTCGAGTTCGATCGGCACATCGATCGCCACGCGCCCCGGCCGCGACGACAACACGA
>JBQCDS010000445.1:0-2546 GCA_051961035.1 Trinickia sp.
CTTATCGGTACGGCCCTCGAGCGTTTCCACTTCATCGACAACCACATCGTGATCGTGTTCACCGCACACTTCGCACGCCACTTCTCGCGCGACGACGCCGTCCGTGATCCCAACGGCTTGCAGGTAAGCATCGATTGCGGTGTTCATGTCAGCTTCCTTCGGCGGTCGCATTGAATGGAACCCGTGACTCACTTGATACAGAAGAAGCCTTCGAAGCACACGTGCTTGAACACCGTCATCACATCGGCAAAACCCGCGCGGTGCAGCATGTCGAAGTTGCCCTGCGTCGAAAACGGTTCGAGCACGCCCTTCAAGCTTTTTGCTTTGCCGATGATTTCGTCGGGCGCATAGCCGCGCTCGAGCTTGTGATCGACGTAGATGCTGCTCGCGATGTCTTGGAAGCGCGCGTCGGGGGCGCGTACCTTTTCGAACAACACGAATGCGCCGCCCCAATTCAGCGATTGATAGATGCGGCTCAGCAGTTCCTGGCGTACGCGTGGCGCGATGAATTGCACGGTGTAATACGCGACGATGAAATCGCTCGGCTCATACGGAAACGTCAACGCGTTTTCGACGCTGTAGACGATGTTCGTTGGCCGGGGCGACAGCTGATCGAGGCGCGCATCGGCCTGCGCGATCATATCGGGCTCGATGTCGATTCCGACCCAACGTACCGATGACGGGTGACGCTGCGCCAGGCGGCGCGTGAGTGCCCCGGTCGAGCAGCCGATTTCATAGCAGACCGAATCGTTCTTGACGAAGAAATCGCTGATCGAGAGAACGATGTCGTGACCGTCGGCATAACGCGGCACCGACTTCGACACGTGCGCTTCGAACTGGCGAGCCGTCTCGCCCGCGAAAGTCCATGCCGCGTTTCCCGTGACGATGCCATCGCCGACGGTGAGTGCGTGCGGGGTACCGGATGCGATTAGGGTGTCTTCCATGTCTGCAACGCTCCATTCGGGCGACGGTCGAAGCGCTAAGTTAATGGATCGTCTGTCGCGTTACCTAGTCGTAAACTGCTTTGCTGGCAATTTGTTGACTCGTCGTGGCGGTCTAGCCGCGACCCCGTGACTGCCCATTCGGCTCAACGCTTTCGCCAGTTGCGAGACACCCTCCTCGATACGAGCGGGAGGCACCGTCACGAACGATAGACGCAGCGCGTCGGGCTCCGGCGCCCCGGCGAAGAACGGCGCGCCAGGCACGAAAGCCATGCGTGCGCCGCTCGCGGGCGAGAGTGCGGTTTGGAGCAGCGCTGTCGCATCGATACCTTCCAGCGTGCGAGCCCAGAGAAACATGCCGCCAGTGGGCACGTTCCACTGCAAGCGGCCTTTGCAGTGCGTTTCCAGCGAAGCCAGCATCGTGTCGCGTTGCGCACGGTAGAGCGTGCGAATGCACTCGACATGCTCGGGCAGAAAACCGGTGCGCACGGTTTCATAGATCAACCGCTGCGTGAAGCCGGACGTATGGAGATCGCAGGCCTGCTTCGCTTGCACGAGTTTATGAATCAGGGGTTCGGGTGCGATCGCATAGCCCACGCGTAGGCCCGGCGCGACGATCTTCGAGAACGAACCGAGATACACGACGCGCTCGGGCGCCATCGACCGCAGCGTCGGCAGCTGCTGGCCGTCGTAACTGAGTTCGCCGTACGGATCGTCTTCGACGACGACAGCGTTATGTCCCTGCATCGCCTGCACCAGACGACGACGCCGATCGATCGGCATGAGCCTGCCCGTCGGATTCTGAAAATTGGGCATGGTGTACAGAAAGCGGGCGTCGCGAACGACGTCGTTCGTCAGCGCATCGGGGATGATCCCGCTTTCGTCGCACGGTACCGGGACGAGCGTCGGCTCGAAGAGGGAAAACGCCTGTAACGCGCCCAGGTAGGTTGGATTTTCGACGAGGACTCGGCGGCCCGGGTCGATCAGTACTTTTGCCAGCAGATCGAGGGCCTGCTGCGAACCGGTCGTGACCAAGACGCACTGCGCCGTGACGCCGTGACGCTCGGCGATCCATTCGCGCAGCGGCCCATAGCCCTCGGTGGGCGCATATTGCAGCGCGGCCTGCGGTGCCTCGGCGAGAATTTTCTCGGAGGCTTGCCGAACGAGTTCGACCGGGAAAGTCTGAGGCGCCGGAATGCCTCCGGCAAAGGAGATAACCGCTGGATCCTCGGTCACTTTGAGGATTTCGCGTATCGCGGAGGAAGTTAGCCGCGCCGCCCGTTGTGAGATCTCGATTTGCATGTGCTTGCCCCGCAGGAGAGGAGTTCGAGCCTATCCCGGGCGGCCGCGGTGCAACTAGTCAAGTCTTGCGCGAATAGTGGGAAATTGCCGTGCGAGTGCGATCCCTTCAGGAGTGCGGATGTCTAGCATCCAAAAAGGCTTAGCTGGGATATGAGACAACCCTGGACGACTGATCACTTCCCAATACAAAACCGACTAAAAATCACGCCCAGCAGATCGTCCGAGGTAAATTCCCCGGTAATCGAATTCAACGCTTCTTGCGCGAGCCGCAATTCTTCGGCGAACAGATCGAGCGACTGCGCG
>JBQCDS010000446.1:0-7532 GCA_051961035.1 Trinickia sp.
TGGCCGGCGCCATACGTCGTCCATTGATCGCTGCCTTCGTGCCGGATGCGGCATTGGCCGGCTTGCACTTCCATGAGTTCGGGCGCATCGGTGCCGAAGTTGAGCGTGCCCGGCAGGATCACGCCGAGCGTCTTGCGCGAACCGTCAGCGAAGAGCACGGTATGCGAGACGCACTTGCCGTCGAAATAGACGTTGGCTCGTTTGATGACCGAAACCTGATCGAATTGCGTTGCTGCCGTCATGACGGGCTTCCTCTGTGTCGATTTTGATGTGTACGTGTTCGGTTGCGTCGTTGCGCCGCGCTGCCGTGCCGCCGGATGCGCACAGTTGTCGCGCGGGCTCGCCATGATACCGGCTGCCGGTGCGGGGCGGTGTCGGGTGGCTGAATGCGGCTACGAACCGGCGGGGCGGCGGGGCCGCACGTCAGCGCGAGTATGATGCCCCTTTAATCCCCCGCAGCCCGCATGCTAGCGCTCAAACTCACGCTCGTTCCGTTGTTCCTGCTTGCCGTGTCGATGTCGGGCAAGTGGTGGGGGCCATCGATTGCGGGATGGTTGGCCGGTCTGCCCGTGGTAGCGGGCCCGATCCTCTACCTGCTGGTGCTGGCGCATGGCCCGGCGTTCGGCGCGCATGCGGCTGAACGTTCGCTCTCCGCGATTCTCGCTTCGGAGGCTTTCAATTTCGCCTATGCATGGACCTGCCGCTCGCGCGCGTGGCCCATGGCGCTGGCCGCCGGACTCCTAGCGTGGATTGCTGCCGCGTTCGGCCTTTCATTGCTACCGGATTCGGCAGTATGGGCGGCGATGACCGCGTTCCTTGCCGTGTGCTTCGGGCAGTCCTTCTTGCCGCGCAGTGTGGCGATCGCACCGGCTATTTCGCTTTCTCGATTCGATTTGATTGGAAGGATGGCGGCGGGCGCGATCTTAACGATCGTCGTGACGGCGATCTCCGGGCGGGTGGGCGCGGCATGGAGCGGACTGCTTGCCGTGTTTCCCTTGCTTGGCATCGTTTTGTCGGTGTCTTCGCATCGTGCCCATGGCGCTCAGTTCGTCATTTCGCTATTCCGAGGCATGGTGCTCGGCAGATTCTCGTTCGCCGCGTTTTGTTTGATTCTTTCGTTTTCCCTGCGGCATCAGAGCCCGTTCGTTGCATTCATCGAGGCCGCAATGGCGGCGATGATCGTGCAGGGGGCCACCAAACAACTCACCCGTAAAGTCGCATCTGCGAACATCAAACGCAATACCGACACCACGCCGTCCCACCCCCACTCTTTGCGATGAAGCGCGCCGGGCAACACAGGCCAGGCACGCTCAATGCGTGCCGATACGCATGACCACGCCGCCCGGAGCTTGCGATGCCTGTCTCGCGGCCGTCGGCGGACGCTGCGCATGAACGCCCCAACCCGCCCTCGAGCCCCCACCCGCCGATATCGACGTTCACCGTGCTATCGGCCGTTGCTGGGTTCGTCGACGCGGCGTGCTTTCTCGCGCTATCGCAGGTTTTCACGGCGCACGTCACGGGCAATTTCGCGGCGCTCGCGAGCGCGCTTGTTAAGCCCGACAGCACTGCATGGCTGCGTTTGACCGTCATTCTCGCTTTCGCGATCGGCACATGCTCGGCAGTCTGTGCGGCACACGTCATCGTGTGCCATAGCCGTATCGCCATTGTGCGCGCGCGCCGGATCGTCATTGGCGTGGAAGCGGCATGGCTCGGCCTTTTGCTCATATCGCACGCCGTGCTGAGCGATGACACGTGGGCTCGCTATGCCATCGCGCTCTTCGCGGGGGGAGCGATGGGCTGTCAGAGCGCGTTATCGAAATTGCCTGGCGCGTTGAGCATGGGAGCGCCCACCACCGTGATGACGAGCAATTTTACGGCTTGGACGATTGCGCTCGTCGAACGTTTTGCCCGCAAAAAGAGCGAACCGAAAGAGCAAACGCTCATGCAGCTATCGTTTCAACTGTTTGCCTTTATCGTGGGGGCGGCCGCTGGTGCGCTTGGTGTGCACCGCTTCGGAATCGTCGTGCTCGTCCTGCCGCTTCTTTTTCTGTCGACGTTGGCGCTCACGCGTACGACGGCATAAGACGCCTTCATCGCGGCAGCCGCGCTGCGCAATCTGTTCACCCCGGTTATCCCTCGTATTCGCCCCCGCGGAATTAATTTATGATTCGCCGATGGAAATACATTGATTTAACCGCAGGGGAATCGCAGTCGATGAGAAGCCACGGCCTGATAGGCGGCACGCTCATGCCTTCTTGATAAACTTGCGCCTCGAGCAAGAGAACGGGGGAGCGCGTGAGCCTCGACGAATATTACAGGCGGCTGGAGCTGCCGTGCACTGCGTCGCCGGCGGAGGTCAAACGCGCGTACCGGCGCCTGAGAGCGAAATACCATCCGGATCGAAACCGGGGGCGTGAAGCGACGGTCGAGCCCGTATTCAAGCGCATTCAAGAAGCCTTCGAAATCCTGATCGGCGAGCGCCGGCCTCCCATCTCGGCAACCGCACCCGCACCCACACCCGCATCGGCCCCCACGCCTGAGCCTGCTTCGGCATCGGCATGGCGTTGGGAATGGTCTTGGGGGACGAGTGCAGCCCCTGAAAAAGAGCCGCCATCGCGCAACGAGCGGCGCGGCCCGCCATCGCGCGGCGCCAACTGCACGGCCGAACTGTTCGTGCCGGTCGAAGCCGCGATCCATGGCGGCGATGTCGACG
Source organism: Trinickia sp. (assembly GCA_051961035.1). Classification (GTDB taxonomy): domain Bacteria; phylum Pseudomonadota; class Gammaproteobacteria; order Burkholderiales; family Burkholderiaceae; genus Trinickia. The sequence goes on from JBQCDS010000446.1 coordinate 2,714, forward strand.
TAAGCTACGGCGTCAAAGGCCCATGCAACGATTGCGACGGACACGCGCGCGGCCGCTGTCCAACGTGTTTTGGCAAGGGTGTCAAGGCTTATCGCAAGCGCGAAACCGTCAAGGTTGCGCCCGGCGCATGGGACGGGCAACGCATCTTAGTCGAAGGAGCCGGTCATCCGGGCACCCACGGGGGGCCGCCCGGCGACGCGATTTTTTCGGTGGTGATCGTGTGTAGTTCAGCCTTTCGACGCGAGGGACTGAACATTGCTTGCGAGATTGAAGTCGATTTCATGACGGCCATGCTCGGCGGCAGCGTCGAAGCGCGCGTGCTGGGCCAGCCAATGCACATAACGATCGAGCCGAATTGCGGTGCCGCTACGGCCATCCGTTTGCGTGCGCACGGCCTTTCCGATCGACATGGCGTGCGTGGCGATCTCATGCTGCATGTCATGCTCGCCATGCCTCCCGCTGCTGCGTATTTAACGGAAGCCGAGCGCGAGCGGATGCGCGACATCTTCGAGGCGGCGCAGCGCCGCGCAAGCGCGAACCGGCCCGCCGGGGAGCCCTGATAAGCCGGCTCAATAAGGTGCCTTTAGGGTGCCTTTCGGTACTTCAGGTAGGTACAGCGCTATGCGGCGGCGGCAAGGCAACGATAATCGAACGCAACCAAAAGCGAACGCAACCAAAAGCGAATGGGTTTCCTATGGCATTGTTCGGCGCACTATGCTCGCGATTCATCGGAGTGGCGTTATGACCATTGATCGAACAGCAGGGGTTGGCACCCATGTCTTCGTCAGCGGCATATCGGATGTCGACTGGGCGCGGCACACCGTCCACGAACTCGCTCTGCGCGAAGGTTTCACTGAGGCTCGGGCCGTCGCATTGGCTACGGCCGTCACGGAAATCGCACGCAACATCGTCGTGCATGCCGGGCGCGGAAAGATATCGTTCACGCCCGTCACGGACGGGCAACGTCGCGGTATCGTCGCCGTGGCGCGCGACGAAGGGCCCGGCATCCCCGACATCGCGCGCGCCCTGCAAGACGGCTATTCGACCGCAGGCAGCCTGGGCATGGGCCTTTCGGGAGCGAAACGTCTTGTCGACGCGTTTCAAATCGAATCGGTCGTCGGCGCAGGCGTAACGGTCACACTGACGCACTGGTCCAGCGCCGATCCTCGTCATGACGAATGACGAATGACGAATGACGTTATGACGTTATGACGTTATGACGTTTCCCCAGTCTCCAGGGAAGCGAGCGGCAAGATCGCGGTCAGTGCAAAGCCCGCGCCGGGTTCGGTGCTGATGCGAATTTCTCCACCGAGCAGCGCGGCTCGCTCGCGCATGCCCAACAGCCCGAACGAGTGCCGGCCCTTCGAACTGTCATGCGCCGCGCCGCGGCCGTTATCGACAATGCGCACGATGCAGTGCGGATCGGCGCGCACGATGTCCAACACGACCTCGGTCGCCCCCGCATGTCGTGCGACGTTCGTCAGGGCTTCTTGCACGATCCGGAACATATCGTTGCGGCACTCGCGGTTGAAAGCGATTGCGTCCGGGTCGATATGGCGAATGACGCGGATTCGATAACGTGAGGAGAATTCGTCGATCAAGTTATCGATCGCAGGGATCAGTCCTAGATCCTCGAGCATGACCGGGTGCAAGTCGGCCGCGATATTCCGGACCGATTCGACCAGATCGTCGATCATCGTGTAGATTCCGTTCAGCGTATGTTGTGCCGGCAAAGAACGTTCGGGATAGGCGCTGTTTTCCAACAGCGATGCCGCCATCTTCAGCGCCGTTAGCTGCTGCCCGAGATCATCGTGGAGCTCGCGGGCGATACGCGCTTTTTCTTGTTCCCGTATGTGCTGGACGTGCGCAGATAGGCGTCGCATCTCTTCGCGCGAGTTGCGAAGCGCTTCTTCGTCTTGCTTACGATCGGTGATGTCCATGATCCAGCCAACCATTCGGTAGGCCACGCCGGCTTCGTTCCACAGCGCTTGGCCGCGCGAATGCACCCAACGCCATTCCCCCGACTTCGTGCGCACGCGATATTCGACGTCGTAGCGCAGGTGTTCTTTCAAATGCGCCGTCAACGATTGCGTGACGCGTTCCAAGTCTCGCTCATCGATCATGCGCAGGTAGACGCGCCGCTCGTTGGCGAGTTCGTTTTCCTCGTAGCCCATGATGCGTTTGAAGTGCGGCGAAAAATAGATTTCGTCGGTCTGCGGATTCCAATCCCAGAGTCCCGCCATGGCACCGCTGACCGCAAGCTGGAAGCGCTCTTCGCTCGCGGCGAGGGCGGCGCGGTAGCCTTCGATCGACAGCTCGAACGGCGCAAGCAGTTCGTTGAAGAACGCGGTGGCCGCTTCCATGAGGCGCGGCTGCTCCGTGAATGCAGCCGGCAGCACGAGCGTATCCAGCGCCGCGCGATGCAAGGCCCCCATGTCGAGCAACCCTAGCCCTTCAACCATGGCTCGCCGGCCAAGTTCGTAAGCGAAAGCCAGCCCCGCCTCGCTTTCGTCTTCCAGATAGGTGCGAAGGCCACTCAGGTATTCGGCGCGCAAAGTGCCAAGCCGTGTCGTCATGGTTGCGCTCCGAGATAGCGGGCGACGACGACATGCGCGTCGTCCGTTTCTTTTCCGTATCTAACTAGAATCGACTCGGCAATTTCCTGAACGCTGAACTGCGTCACGATCCCTGAGCCGAACGTGCTTTGTATGCCGTCGGTGGCCATCACGAGCATATCGCCACGCGCTCCGGCGTATCGTTGCGCGCGCAACGACGGAAGGCGATAGCCCACCACGCCCCCGTGCGTCAAGATCGCCTCGTTGCGCGGTCGACCGCTTCTATTCGCGCGAATCAAAATGCTGTCGACGTTGCCCACGCCCATCCATGTCATCGACGAATCGCGTGCATCGAACCAAGCCACGCTCATGACGGCCCCGCGCGTATTGCGCAATGCCTCATGGCAGTGCTCCATGAGCGACGCAAGCTCCGCGCCTGCGTGCGCTTCGATGATCGGCATCGCCGTTTGCACGGCCTCGGCCGCTTTGAAGCCATGCCCGAGCCCGTCGAGCAGTGCCACGAGCGCACCGTCCTCTAGTTCGACGACGGCGTGCATGTCGCCCGAGAGGCACTCGAGTGCGCGGCCGGCCCAGCCCCACTCGATGACGGATGTTCGAGGGCGGGCAGGTGTTGTCATCGCAGCCACCTCTTCATTCGTATCGTCGTGCCCTTGCCCACCGTGGAAGTCAATTCGAACTCGTCCATGATCCGCTTAGTGCCCGGCAAACCCACGCCTAGGCTTTTGGCCGTGGAGTAGCCGTCCCGCATCGCGAGTTCGATGTCCGGTATCCCCGGGCCTTCGTCTTCGGCGACGATTTGGATTCCTAAGCGTATGCCGTCGCTGACCTGGGACATCGAGATCTCGCCGCGGCGCGCGTAGCTGACGATGTTGCGTGCGATCTCGGAGATAGCGAGCGCAATGATCGTCCGGTCCGTATTCGAGAATCCCGTCTGCGCCGCGAGTTCTCGCCCTTTTTGGCGGGCGATCACAACGTCTTCATCGCGCTCGATCGGCACACGAACGTCAGCCGGCATGTCCGGTGCTCCTGCTTCCAATTTTGCGCAGGTAATCGAGGCCTTCCTCGAGGTCGAGCGCAGTCGCCACGCCCTCGAGATCGAGCCCGAGCTGCACCATGGCAAAGGCGACTTCGGGCTGAATGCCGACGACGACAGCGCTCGCCCCACGCAGCTTCGCAACGTATGCGATGCCGCGCAGCGTCCGGGTAGCGAACGAATCGAGCACGTCGAGAGCGGTGACGTCGATGACGATGCCACTTGTGCGGTGCTTTCCGATCTTCTCGCCGAAATCCTCCCGCAACTGGATGAGATCTTGATCCGAGAGGGCAGATTGAATCGAAGCGATCAGTACGTGGCCTTGCTTGAGAATGGGAACGGACACGTGTCAAATCCCCCCGTTGATGCGGGCTTCGATCGGCTCGCTGATAACCGGTACCACGTGATAGCCAAGGTGATGTTCGGCCGCCTCGATGCCGCCTTGCAAATCGCCTACCGTGTCGAGCCCGCCAAGTTCGATGCCTAGCGACACGAGCGACTGCGCCACGGGGGCGGATATGCCGGTCACGATCACCTTGGCCCCCATGAGGCGCGCGGCCGTCACGGTCTGCAAGATGTGGTTGGCGACGCGCGAATCGATCGTTGCGACGCCCGTGATATCCATGACCACGATTTTTGCGCGGTTCGTGCGAATCGCTTCCAGCAAGCTTTCGGTGATCAGGCGTGCGCGGTAGGTATCGATGACGCCGATGATCGGGAGCAACAGCATGCGCTCGCGCAATTGCAGCACGGGCGTGGACAGCTCTCGAATCGCTTCTTGTTGTTGGCGGATGATCCGTTCGCGCTCGAACACGAGCACGTCGACGATCAGGCCATAGTCGAAAGAGGCAACCTTGTTGAGCGACAAATAAGCGTCGAACGCCTCGACCGGCGACTGATCGGCATGTCGCATGACCTGCGTGCCGATGCTTTTGAGCATGTTCTGGAACGCGCCGAGAAAGACGCGAGCCTCGAGGCCCGCCGCAGCGTAAAGCAAGCCCAATTCGATGCGCTGCTCCACGTACCGCGCGCCGTAATCGCCTGAGACGAGATCGCGCAGATGCTCGAGTTTCAGTCGCCGAGCTTTATCGGCAAGCGCGCGATTTTGCAGGAGCGCCCGCCCGGCGTCCAATTTCGCGAGATGATCGAAGAACGCCGCCGCGTGTTCGTCCAGTTGACGCAGCACCACGTCTTTGATCTTCGCGATCCG
>JBQCDS010000447.1:0-3108 GCA_051961035.1 Trinickia sp.
ACGTTGGAAACCACGGAGCGCCTGCAGGCCGGCGTGGTCGGCGTGAATACGTTCGTGGCGTCGACGGCGGAGACGCCATTCGGCGGCAGCAAGGACAGCGGGTTCGGCCGCGAAGGCGGGCCGAACGCAATCCGCGACTACATGGACACGAAGTTCATCAACCTCGAACTGGCGAACGACGAGCCGCTCGACGCCAGCGCCTGAATGGAATCCATCATGCGAAGCATCAAGAATCACGCGAAAGCACAACTCGCCGCGGGCCAACTGGCACTCGGCATGGGGCTGCGCCAGGCCCGCACCGTCGACATCGCGCAGATTGCGCAGACGGCGGGTTTCGACTGGCTGTTCATCGATATGGAACACAATTCGATGGACATCGACACAGCCGCACAGATTTGCGCCGCCGCTCTGGTGGGCGGTGTGACGCCGATCATCCGCGTGCCAGGGCACGAGCCGTTCCACGCCACTCGACTGCTCGATACCGGCGCGATGGGCATCGTGGTGCCGCACGTGAGTACGCCCGAACAGGCCGCGCGGATCGCCGACATGTGCCGCTTCCCGCCTGCCGGGGGACGGTCGATCCCAGGCATGTTGCCGCAGGTCGGCTTCCAGGCTCTTCCAATCGCCGATGTGGTCCGCGCGATCAACGAAGAGGTGCTCGTCGTGGCGATGATCGAAACCCGTGAAGGGCTCGAGAACGCCGACGCGATCGCCGCTGTGCCGGGCATCGACGCGCTGCTGATCGGCGCGACCGATCTCGCTGCAGATCTCGGTATCACTGGACAACTCGGCCATGTGCGCGTGGCGGCCGCCGTCGACGCCGTATGCGCCGCGTGTCACCGGCACGGCAAGGTGCCGGGCGTGGGCGGGGTGTATGACGAAGCACTGATGACCGCCTACGTGCAAAAGGGCGCGCGGCTCATTCTCAGCGGCTCGGACCTCGCGTTTTTGATGACGGGGGCGAAGTCGCGCTCGGAGATGTTGCGTGCCATCCCGCTCGACCAAGCGCAACAAGAAATGGCGCAACGCAAGGCGTCCTGATCGGTCAAGAAGGAGACATCATGAATCCCGAATACGCAAGCAATCTGGTCAACCGGCGCGACCTGAAACCCTATCTGAATGCCGATCAATTCGAATTTCGTGATTCGGTGAACCGCGTGCTGACGCGCCATGCATCGCCGGAATACGTTCGCCAGTGCGATGAAGAGAAACGCTTCCCACAGGAACTTGTCAAGGTGGCAGCCGAACAGGGGTGGTTCGGCATCACGCTGCCCGAAGCGTACGGCGGCGTCGGAGGCTATCTCGACATGGCCGCTTATCTGGAGGTGGTCGCATATCACACCATTGCGCTCGCGCGTTTCTGGAATGCCAACGTGAACATGGTGGGCGGCGCGCTGGCGCGCTTTGCTACAGACGACATCAAGGCCCTCGTGTTGCCGAAGCTTGCCGAGGGGCGTGCCTTTCTTGCCTTTGCACTAAGCGAAAACGGCTCCGGCTCGGATGCCGCCTCGCTGACGACGCGCGGCGTGGCCGACGGCAACGACTTCATTCTCGACGGCACAAAGATGTGGATTTCCGGCGCGCTGCAGGCCGACTACATTCTGACCGCGGTGCGCACCAATCCGGAAGCGAAGAAACACGACGGAATCAGCCTGTTCCTGGTACCCAAGGAATCCAGAGGCTTGAGCATCAATCCAATCGATTTGCTCGGCGGCCACGCTATTCGGACCTGCGAAGTCGTGTACGACGGAGTACGTGTCCCGAAGGACATGACCGTGGGCGGCTTGCACGTGGGTTGGAAGAAGCTCACCACGGTGCTGTCGAAGGAGCGCATCGCGTTGTCGGCGATGTGTGTGGGCGGCGCCCAGGCGGCGATCGATCTTGCGCGCTGGTATGCGAATGACCGCAAACAGTTCGGGCAGTCGATCATCGATTTCCAGGCCGTGTCGCATCTGCTCGCCGATATGCAAACGCGCGTGGATGCCGCGCGCCTGATGGCGTTTCGGGCGGCGAAGCTGCTCGACGACGGCGAGAGCTGCGACGTCGAGTCGTCACAGGCGAAGTACTTCGCGTCGGACACCTACGTGCAGGTCGCGGCCGACGGCATCCAGATCATGGGTGCCAATGGCTACTCCGCCGAATACGCGATGCAGCGTCACTACCGCGAGGCCAAGATGTTCCAGATCTTTGGCGGCACCAATCAAATTCAGCGCAACATCGTGGCGCGCGGGCTCAAATCGTAAGCGGAGACAAACGTGACGGCAGTTCGGACATTGGAGAAATTGGGCTTTGGCGTCGACTATACACAAGCCGATGTAGTGGTGATCGGCGGTGGCGGCGCGGCGTCGCGTGCTGCCGTGTCCGCGGCACAGGCGGGTGCAAAGGTCCTCATGCTGGCCAAGGCGCCGGTCGGGCTGGGTGGCAGCACGGTGCACGGCGCCAGCGAAATCATGAGCATGGGGGCATCTGGCTACGGCAGTCCCGACGATAGCGCAACGGTCCACTACGAAGACACGATGCGTCCGGCAACGGGGTTCATCGACCGCGAACTGGTGCGCGTTCTGGCCGAGGACGCACCCAAGCGCATCGCTGACCTGATCGAACTCGGCGTGCCGTTCGACCGCGCCGACAATGGCTATAAGCTCATCCGCAGCGACTTCGGCAGCTATGCACGGGCGCTCGGCGTGAAGGGCAAAACCGGCAAGGCCTTCGTCAGCGCGCTCGCGGACGAGGCCAGAAAGCTCGGTGTCGAGATCCGTCAGCCGACGGCGCTGATTGACCTTCTACGCGATTCGACAGGGCGCGTGAGCGGCGTGGTTGCGATGGACCTCGACTCGCGGCGGCTGCTGGTTGCCTGGGCGGGGGCCGTCGTGCTTGGCACGGGCGGCGCGCACGGTCTGTTCTCGCAGCAGGTGTCGACAGCGGAGATGACCGGCGACGGCCAGGCGATCTGCTTCCGGCACGGCGCAGAACTCGTGAACATGGAGTTCCACCAGTTCGGGCCGGCGATGGTGCACCCTTACGTGCAGCTCTTCAGCAAGTCGTGCTTCATCCTGCATCCGAAGATGCTCAATCGCGACGGTCACGCATTCCTTTCGGACTATCTGC
>JBQCDS010000448.1:0-2182 GCA_051961035.1 Trinickia sp.
GCATTCTTGGATCTGAAGACGCATGAGATTCAAGGCGTCATGCCCGATGTGATCCGCGCAATCGGCAAGCGCGAAGGCTTCGACGTGTCGTTCGACGTCATTCCTTTCTCGGCGCTGATTCAGTCGGTCGTTTCGAACAAGATCGATCTCATCGTCGCGGGCATGAGCCCCACGCCGAAGCGCGAAGAAGTGATCGACTTCTCTCAACCGGTTGCTTACTTCGGCAAGGGAATCATCGTCAATGCTTCGGATAAGCATCACTATCACACCATTCAAGATTTGAAGGGCATGGTCGTTGGCGCCGGCATTGGCGAAGAAACCTCGGATGAACTGATCAAGCTCGGCATCTTCAAGGACGTCAAGTTGTACAACACCGGCGCCGATATGGCCCGCGACGTCGCACTGGGCCGCATTACGGCAGCGTTCAACGACTATCCGGTCTGGAAGGCTCAGGAGGCGGCCGGTACGCTGCAAGGCACGCGCGTGGTCGATGGTTTCCAGCCGCTGCGCAGAGTGCCGATCGCATTCGGTGTGAAAAAGGGCAATGAGCAATTGCTTTCGAAGGTCAACGACGGGCTGGCCAAAATCAAAGCAGACGGCACGCTGGACAAGATCCTGAAGAAGTGGAACTTCGGGGATTGATGTACGGGATGTCGAGGGAAGTTGGCAGGAGGGCATAGTGATGCGCGTCTGGTAGCCGGAGCCGGATTCGAGCGGTAAGCTCGACCCAGCTCGCCAGATGCGCATGAGTATGACCGATGGGTAAGGAGACGGCCGGTTTGCCGAAGGGTCCGAGGGCTGCTACGGAGCTTAAAGGTTCTAGGTAGCGGCGATGAAGACCGGCGCCGGCCATGCAGTGTAACGATTATTAGAAAGGCGAATCATGCGTTGGAGCGACATAGTCGAGTTTGTCCCGATACTGCTTCAAGGGGCCGGGATGACCGTCTTCATCACCCTTAGCTGCCTGATACTGAGCACCGCGCTCGGTCTCGTTTGGGCGTTGCTGAAGATGTCGCGGCATGCGCCGGTCAAACGCGCGGCCACCACGGTGATCAACGTGGTTCGCGGGCTGCCGATGATCGTGCTGCTGTTCTACATTTATTTCGTATTCCCCTCGATCCATGTGCAAATGAGCGCCTTGGAGGCGAGCATCGTGGGCTTGGCGTTCGGCTATTCGACTTACGTTGCGGAAATCATCCGCTCGGGCATCGAATCGGTGGATCAAGGCCAATACGAGGCGGCGCAGTCGATCGGCATGGGCCGCATCAAGACCATGACCCGGGTGATTCTTCCCCAGGCGATCAAGGTGGCACTGCCGCCGTACAGCAACACGCTGGTGTCGATGCTCAAGGATTCGTCGCTCGCCTCCACGATCACCGTGGCCGAGATGACGCGCCAGGGAACGCTGATTGCGGCCGCGACGTTCCAGAATCTGGAGGTCTACACGCTCGTGGCGATCGGCTACCTGGCGATGAGTCTGCCGTTGATGAGTTTGACCAAGGTGCTCGAGCGGCGCTTCGGCAAACACAAGGTGAAGTGAGGTTGCCATGATCGAAATTAAAGACGTCCACAAAAGCTTCGGCGACGTGCCGGTGCTCAAAGGCATTACGTTGAATGTGAGCGAGGGCGAGGTCGTGTGTCTGATCGGGGCCTCGGGCTCCGGCAAGTCAACGCTGCTTCGCTGCATCAACGCGCTCGAATCGTACGATTCGGGCGACATCAAATTGCTCGGTCAGCGCGTGGAGCAACGCTCGCGCCATATCCATCAGTTGCGCACCCAAGTGGGCATGGTGTTCCAGCGCTTCAACCTGTTTCCGCACCGTACCGCGGTGGAGAACGTGATGGAGGGGCCGGTGCATGTGAAGCGCGAGCCGGTTGCGCAGGCGCGGCGCGAGGCGATCGAGTTGCTGCACAAGGTTGGCCTGGGCCAGAAGATCGATGCGTATCCGCATCAACTGTCGGGCGGCCAGCAGCAGCGGGTCGCGATCGCGCGCTCGCTAGCGATGAAGCCGAAGGCGATCCTATTCGACGAACCGACTTCGGCGCTCGATCCGGAACTGGTGGGCGAAGTGCTGAGCGTGATGCGCACGCTGGCGCGCGAAGGGATGACGATGTTGGTCGTGACGCACGAAATGGGTTTCGCCCGCGAGGTGGCCGACCGAGTGTGCTTCCTGCACGCGGG
>JBQCDS010000449.1:0-3744 GCA_051961035.1 Trinickia sp.
CCTGCCCCGCGCACGTTTAATGCAGCGCGCGTGCCGCCGGGCCGCTTCGGCATTGCCCCGCCGCCGTCCCGAGCAGCGTGTACGCCCGGTGACCGCGCCCGCCGAGCAGTGCGCCGCTCAATATGACGAGCATTTTGAGTTGCCTCAACGAGGTAATGAGCGGCGTGCTTTCGTCAGCGCGATTGGGCGTAAATATGACGGTTTGTCTAACAGGTGCAATAATCAAGCAGGTATTAATTTCTTGCGAAAAAGCGTGCGATTAAACGAGGCGCGCTTCGAATTTCATAACCCCGAAATGTGAGATGATTGCGTTCGTTAAAACGATGCGAACTCGCGTCGATTTAACGGCGAACGGGTTCTTCTGCAATAGGATGCGTTGCCCGCCATGGACATCAAAGCGAGGGCCGGTGTGCCCGAGCCTGGCGCGGTACGCGCCCCCGCTATTTCAGAAGGGCCACGAACGTTCGCATAAGCACGTGTCCGATATGGCGAAACGACGCGAACCGAGTCGTCGTTAATTGAAGTGTCAGGTCAGGATTGAAATAAAGAGCCTTTGGCTGCGTCTCGTTCGAGAGCCGTGGTTCGGTTTAGCGCCGAACCGGGGGAGACGTATGCCGGGATGTCGATGCTCCGGCCGCTCTCGCGCGGCCGTTTCGGTATCGCGCAGGTCGCTCGCGGCGCGTGCGCGACGACAAGGAGGCATAAATGAAAAGCTGGGCCGAGGAACTGTTGCACGAATTGAATCGCATGAACTCCGATACGGAAATTTTCAGCAAGATCGAGGCTGCCGCCAAAGGGCTGGGCTTCGAATTTTGCGGATATGGCTTGCGGGCGCCGTGGCCGCTGTCCAAGCCGAAGACGCGTTGGCTGAGCAACTACCCGGAAGCATGGAAAAAGCGCTATCAGGAAGCGCATTACTTCGAGATCGACCCGACCGTGCAGCACGCACGCCGGTCGCAGTCGCCCATCGTCTGGAGCGAAACGCTCTTTAGCGCGGCGCCCGAGCTTTGGCGCGAGGCGCAATCGTACGGGCTGAGGCACGGTTGGGCGCAATCGGCGTTCGATAGTTGCGGCGTGGGCGGCATGCTCACGCTCGCGCGCTCGAACGGGCCGCTCACGACGGCCGAGCTTGCCGAAAACGAAGTCAAGATGCGTTGGCTCGTCAGCACCGCGCATCTATCGCTCAAGCGCGTATTGATGCCGACATTGATGGACGACCCGGAGCGAGGGCTCACGGGCCGGGAGGTCGAGGTGCTGAAGTGGGCCGCGGACGGCAAGACGTCGGGCGAGATCTCGAAGATCCTGGTGATCTCCGTCGATACGGTCAACTTCCACGTCAAGAATGCCGTGACGAAGCTCAAGACGGCGAACAAGACGGCTGCCGTCGTGCGGGCCGCGATGCTCGGGTTGTTACAGTAACTCGTCTGTCTACCGGCATTGGCCAGCGTTGGCCACTCGGCAATCGCATGGCAATGCGGCCCATCGCTGATCGAGCTTGCCTGGCGCAATGGTCGCCGGGCGCATGGCGAGCCGAAGGTATCGATTCAACCGACGTTGACTCGCACGCCATTGAATCGATCGGCGAAGACTTCCTTCGCAGCATCATTGCGGCGTTCGAGCCGCGAACGCATTCAAGAACGCGCCGCCCGTTCCGCCCGGGAAGCCGCGACGGGTGGCAGCGGCGGTGTAAGCCGCCCACTATCGAGGAAATAAGCGTGTTCGCCGGAGCAGGCCATCGGCGTCGCGCTTCGCTGCGCGATTACGAGAGCCGTGCCTTCGTCGGCCAGCTCGGCGCCGAGGCCGGCCACTTGTTCGGCTTCGGCGGGCAGCAACGCGTCGAACGGATCGTCGAGCAGCAATAGGCGCGGCCGTGACATCAAGGCGCGCGCGATGGCGAGCAGCTGCCGCTGACCGTTCGTGAGCCGGCTGGCGCTCAAACGCTCATAGTCTTTTAGGAACGGGAACCGCTGGGCAAGGCGTTGCGCTCGTTCCTCGATGCGTGGCCGGTCCGGGTCGCGCCACACCGCGGCGAGCAGGTTGTCGCGCACGGACAGCGAACTGAACAGCAGGCGGTTGCAGGGCACGTAGGCGATCCCGCGCGCAAGCAACTGCGCGGGCCGCTTGCGGCGGATGTCCTCCCCATCGAGCCGAATCACGCCGCGCTTGGGGCGCACGAGGCCTGCGATGGCCATCAGCAGCGTCGTCTTGCCGGCGCCGCGGGGGCCGAGCACGTAGGCGAAGCTGCCCGTGCAGAGCGCGAACGAAATATCGTCGAGCACGTCGCACTTGCCGTAACCGGCGGCGAGCGATTCGATTTGCAGCAAAGGCGTGTGCATCGGGTGTCACCTCCGAAACCGAGCACGGCGGCGCGGCTGCGCGCGCCGTACTCGAACGCCGTCGATTTCACCTGTCGAACTCGTTCGCGGCAACTGCCACAAATAGGGGGATACGAAGGCGCTATGAGAGCGCGACGCGCTTGCTGGCCGCGGCCGCTTCCTGCACCGCGAGCGTGGCGCTCGGCGGGTATTCGTGCAGTGGTGCGCCGGCCGGCGCGCCTTGCGCGAAGGCAATGCGGCTATCGGGGCGGACGGTGGCGCTTGCATCGGCGAGCGGCTCCGCGGCGGCCCGCGCCTGCTCGCCGATCCACTTCGCGACGTTGCGCACGTCCTGCCGTGCGGCCGGATCGGCCTGCATGAGCCAATACGCGTGTCCGGCCGGCTTGCCTGCGCCGGCGCCGAGGGCGACGAGCCGGCCGTCGGCGATCATCGGCTCGACGAGCGCGGCGCGTCCGAGCGCGATGCCTTGACCGGCGAGCGCCGCCTCCAAGACCTGCTCGTACTGGTTCAGGGGGAGCATGCTGCGCGGCTTGGCGTCGCCCAATCCCAGGGCGCCCAAATGATCGGACCAGCGCACGAGCGGCTCGCGCAAGCCGTCGAACTCGATCAGCACGTGGTGCGCGACCGTTTCGGCGTCGAGCCTCGCGATACCCAGCGACGGGTGCGCGACCGCCAAGATCCTTTCGTCGAACAAGCGTGTCGCACCGGACGGCGCGTTCGTCACGCTCGTGTACCGGATAGCCAGATCGATGCCCTCGGCGTGTAAGTCGAGCAGCTTGTCGTTGGCAGCGACGCGCACATCGAGCTCCGGATAGCGGCGTTGCAGTTCCGATAGCCGGGGCAGCAGCCAGAGCGCCGTGACGCCGATGCTGGCGGTGATCGTCACCGGTTGCCGCTGCGGCTGGCACGTGATCGATTCGAATGCGTCCTGCAATTGGCGCACGACGCCGTCGGCGGTGTGAAACAGCCGCTCGCCGGCCGGCGTGAACGAGATCGAGCGGTAGCCGCGATGAAACAGCGAGACGCCGAGCGAATCCTCGAGCGAGTGAATCTGTCGGCTGACGGCCGATTGCGTCAAACACAAATCTTCTGCCGCGAGCGTCACGCTCATGCGGCGGCCCACCGCGACGAAGCCGCGAATCAAGTCGAGGGGCGCAAGTCGAACGAGAGGCGTAGCCATCCGTCTACCTCATGCGAAAGTTACAGGGAGCGGGCTCGCGATAGGCACATCGCATGAGCGGATTTAAGCGGCTCCTGTGCGAAACCGTAACTGGCACATTTGGTAGGCGGATGTCGATGTGGGTGCGAATATTTGAAAGCGGGGCCATGCGACATGGGTGGCCATGCACCATGCGCGACGGCGGCGATCGCATCGGGCGCGAGACTGCGCAGGCTGCTTCGGTTGGGC
>JBQCDS010000450.1:0-9464 GCA_051961035.1 Trinickia sp.
AGCACGGCAGCCACGACGCCGCCCGTCAGTACCGTCGATATCGCGCGGCTTTTAGCGTGCGCATCGACAGCGTCGGCGGCTGCGAGGCGATAGTATTGCGCGAATGCTTGAAAGACGCCCACCGTGGCCGTCCCGCAGCAAAACAGCCAGAAGTGATGAATAAAGATCGCGTGGACGGAAATCGCCCCGCCCGCCGCCCCCACAGCCGCGCCGAGCGCGAAGCCGGCACGGCGGCCGATGCGCGCCATGAGGAACGACGCGAAGATCGTCGTCAACGCGGCGGCAACGGTAATGAGCGAAAACGGCAGCGTCGCGAGCGCTTTGTCGGGGGCAAGGGTATAGCCGACAAGCCCCGTCAGCGTCAGATCGATCGAGACGGAGGAGGTGTAAAGCGCCTGGCAGAGCGCCAGCACGCGCGCGTTGCGACGGCCGGCGCGTTCGCGGCTAGGTTCGGTGGATGAAGCAGCGTGCATCGAAGAGCCTTGGCAGGTTGAGGACAGTCATCATCCTCACCCGTGCCGATCTGGCAGAAATGCCAATGATGCATCAAATTCTGCCAGTCGATGCAGTCTCGATGCATTCGCGATGCATTCAGATGCCGCGCAAGCTCGCTCAGGGCTTTGTTTCCACCTCTGCTACTTCCGAAAGGTGATGCCCTGATCGATCGTGCCGTACATCGTGATACCGCTGCCGTCGCTCGTGCGCGGCATCGAACCGCCGCGTGACGCGCATCCCACGCATGCGCAAGCGACCAAAGCCAGCGCCAACCACGCTTTCATTGTGCCCTCGTCGAAAAATCGGTTAACCGGCATTCTAGCGCTGCGCTAGTCGCGCTCGACGTCGCCGCGGCCGCCCTTGCCCAGGTGGGCGCCAGCAATCGACATTTCATGTAACGCCGAAGCATCGAGTGCATCGGGCGATTACAGTAATGCAATTGCCCATCGATCGACGAAACGAGGCGCCGCCATGGCCATTTTCCCCTCTGACTCGGAACGCGATACTGCGCATTTCCCGGGCCTTTCGCGCATCGGTGCGCTGCTGGCCGATCCGGGGCGCGCCGCCATGTTGTGGTCGCTGATGGATGGCAGCGCCAGGCCTGCCGGCGAATTGACGCTGATCGCGGGCCTTTCCCCCTCGGCGGCGAGCGGCCATCTCGCCAAGCTCGCCGAAAGCGGGCTATTGGCGCTCGAGGTACGCGGGCGACACCGCTACTACCGAATCGCCACACCCGAAATCGCCACGGCGATCGAGGCGCTCGCCCATCTGGCGCAAGCGACCGCGCCCGCGCGGCCGGCGCCCGTCGCGGCGCGCACGGTGCCGCTCGACATGCGCTACGCACGCACGTGCTATGACCATATGGCCGGCGAACTGGCCGTGCGCGTATTCGATCATCTGCTTGCGCGCGGGTGGCTCGTCGATGAAGGCGGCAACGTGGAGGCGACCGATGAAGGCACCGCCGTACTCGGTGGCTTTGGCATCGACGTGGGCGCGCAGCGTTCGCGCAAACGCCGCTTCGCGTGTACCTGCTTGGATTGGAGCGAGCGTCGCGCTCACTTGGGCGGGGCGCTCGGCGCAGCGCTGCTCGATCATTGGAGGGAGCACCGGTGGGTCGAGCACGCCGAGAAACCTCGCGTGCTGCGCATTACGCCGGCGGGACGCGAACGGTTCGATGCCCTGCTCGCTGCGTAAGCGGTTCGCCAGGCGATATTTTTCGTTACACGGCGGAACGCACGGCTACAAAACGGAGCGCATTGATACACGCGGTGGCGCTACAGTGCTCTCACGGATTCTTACCCGATCCGGCACCGAAAGAGAGCATCATGACCACCGCTTGCCCCTCACCGTTCGTGACTTTTCGGCGTATCGCCGGCTATACCGTACTCGCGCTTGCGCCGCTGACATTCGCCGCGCGCACGGCCATCGCGCAAACGGCGCCCTACGCCGAGAACGGCCCCATCGCGGGTGCGACCGCCGCACAATCGGCCGATGCCGCCTCTGCTGGCCGGACCGACCCGCCGGGGCGCGTCGCCCGCCTGAACTACATGGCCGGAACGGTGACGACCGAGCCGGCCGGCGCAAACGACTGGTCGTATGCCGCCGTCAATCGTCCGCTGACGACCGGCGATCAACTTTGGAACGACGCTAACGCGCGCTCTGAATTGCACATCGGTTCGACGGCCGTGCGGCTGGGCTCATCCACGAGCCTAGACGTCATGAACCTCGACGACACCAACGCGCAGTTGAAGGTGACGCAAGGCACGCTTTCGACGCGCGTGCGGTCGGTGCCGAGCGGTACGTCGTACGAGATCGATACGCCCAATGTGGCGCTCGGCGTGACACGCCCCGGCGATTATCGGGTCGATGTCGCACCGGATGGCAGTACCACGACGGTGACGGTCCGGAGCGGCGCCCTCACGGCGTATGGCGACAACGGCCAAGTACCGCTCGAGGCAGGGCAGCAGATCACGTTCACGGGAACAAGCTTGCAAGAAGCGTCCAGCGCGCAAGCACCCGCGCCCGACGCATTCGACGCGTGGGCCGCGAACCGCGATATCGCCGAAGATAGATCGGTCTCGGCGCGCTACGTGTCGCGCGACATCCCGGGCTACGAGGATCTCGACGCGAACGGGACTTGGAACAATGATCCGCAGTACGGCGCTATCTGGGTACCGAACCAAGAACCTGCCGGCTGGGCGCCTTACCACGACGGTCACTGGACGTGGATCGCACCGTGGGGTTGGACATGGGTGGACGATGCGCCTTGGGGGTTTGCGCCCTATCACTATGGACGGTGGGCGTACGTGCGCCATTCCTGGTGCTGGGTGCCGGGGCCGCTCATCGCAAGCACGCCGCCCGTCTACGCGCCAGCGCTCGTCGCCTTCGTCGGCGGGGGCGGCGGCGGGCTCGGTTGGGGCGTAAGCCTATCGATCGGCGGCGCACCGACACCCGGGCTTGCGTGGTTCCCGCTCGGCCCCGGCGAAGTGTGGCACCCGGGTTGGGGCGGCTGGAGCCCGCGCTACTACCAGCGCGTCAATCGGACGGTGATCGTCAACCGGAACGTGACGAACATCACGAACATCCACAATACCTACATCAACTATCGTGCACCGGGCGCCGTGACGGCCGTAGCGGCAACCGCATTCGTGCACGGCAAACCGGTCGCGCACTTCGCGCAGCACGTCGACACGCGCCAATGGCGCAACGTTCGCTTCAACCCTGGCGGGCCAGGCGTTGCGCCGGTGCGCCAAAGCTTCGCGCCGGGCCTGCGTCCGGCGATCAATCACCCGCCGCAAACGCTAGCCGCTCGGAGCGTGATCGCCACGCGCGCGCCGGCCACCCCTGCCGTTTATCGCGATCCGTTGGCCGCGCACCTGGCGCAAGCGGGAGGCAGCGTGCCGGGCGCGGGTGCCCCTGTCGTTCGACCGTCAGCGGCGGCGCACGCCCCTCATGCGCCGCAAATGAACGCGCGCGACGTACGTGTCGTGGGAACGCACACGCCCGTCGTCACTCCGACGCACGGCCCCGCAAACACCGCGCAGCACTTGTCCCGGCGCGGTATGCCGGCGCAACCCGGTGCGCAGCCGCGCCAGGACATGGCCGTGGGCCAGCCGCCGCACGCGCCCGCTCTCTCGGAGCACATGCCTGTCGCAGGCGCGCGGACGCAGACGAACAACGGCGTGCCGCATCCGCCGGCCATCGGAAATCCGGCACAGCGAGGTGTCGAGGCCGGCGCACGGCCTGCGCCGACGTGGACGCAACCGGACGTGCCGGTCACGCAGCAGCGCGGGCCGATGAACGAGCAGCCCATGCCTCCCCACACCGCTGTCGAGCAAGCGCAGCCTCGCGTCGACCAGGCTCACATGCAGCCTCACATCCAGCCGTCGGCGCAGCCTCACGCCGAGCAACCGCGTCCACAACCCCACGATCAACCCCGCTTCGAGCAACCACGTTCGCCGTCGCAGCCTCACTTCGAGCAGCCGCGTGCACAACCGCAGGATCAACCCCACTTCGCACAATCACGCCCGCAGCCGCAGCCTCACTTCGAACAACCGCGCCCCCAACCGCAGCCCCATTTCGAGCAATCACGCCCGCAGCCGCAGCCTCACTTCGAACAACCGCGCGCCCAACCGCAGCCCCAACCTCACGTCGAGCAACACCGACCGGAGCCGGCACAGCAGCCTCACCCGCAACCGGGCCAACAACACGCGGGACAGCCACCGCACGCGGGCACCGAACATCATCGGGGCTGAGAACAAACGTCGCTCGAGACAAAGCCCGCGCCCGCGACACTCGGCGCTCCTCGAGCCGGACGGCGGTCCGGCCCAGCGCGCCGCGCGCGCGATCCGCGGGCTTTGCTATGTAAGTCGTCGTTGAAACGCGTTGCGAGCTTGTCACCCATGAACGCTCAAACGTTCAGATGTTCAACGCTCACACCGCCATCGGAGCCGTGAGCGGCTCGTGATGCCGATAACCGGCGAGCGAGAAATCGGCCGGCTCCACTTGTTCTAGCCATTGCGGTGCGTACACGCCTGTGTCCGCATAGGCCGGAACGCGATCGGCGATGACGAGCCGAGGGCTTTCGTAGGGCTCGCGCTCGAGTTGCCGCTTGAGCATGTCAACCTGGTTTTCGTAGATGTGCGCATCGCCGATGAAGTACGTGAACCAGCGCGGCGCATAGCCCGTCAACCGCCCGACGAGCGACAGCAACGCCGCCCCCTCGACGAGATTGAACGGAGTGCCGAGCCCGACGTCGTTGCTGCGGATGTAAAGGCACAGCGAAATCTCGCGCTTTGCCACGTTCGGCAGGAACTGATAGAGCAAATGGCAAGCGGGCAGCGCGATCTGATCGAGCAAAGCCGGATTCCAGCCGTGAAAAAGGATACGGCGGTCGGCGGGATTGTTCATGATCGTGTCGAGGCACTGCCGCAGTTGGTCAATGGCCTTGTAAAGCAGCACCTTTTGCGAACCGTCTTCCTCGAACTGCGTGACGATACGGTAGCCGCGCGCGGTCGCATCGGCCACGCGGGCCTGCTCGGACGCATCGATTACTTTATAGCCGGGCCACTGGCGCCATTGCACGCCGTAGACGTCGCCGAGGTCGTCCGTGCCCTCGCGATAGGGATTGGCGAGCCACTGGGCATTCTCGTTCGCGTTCGCATCCCAGACTTTGCATCCAAGCGCCCGAAAATCGGCCGCACTGCGCGAAGCGCGCAGAAACCCGATCATCTCGCCGATCGCCGATTTGAACGCCAGCTTCTTCGTCGTAACGGCCGGAAAGCCTTGCTGCAAGTCGAAGCGCATCATCGCGCCCGGCATCGAGATCGTACGAATGCCGGTGCGGTTCTCTTGCCAACTGCCCGTTTCGAGAATGGTGCGGACAAGGTCGAGGTACTGTTTCATGCGCTGGGATCCCTTCGGCTCGTGCTCGTGCTCGTGGCGCGCGGCAGCCACCGCGCCGCGCAAACCGCGTTTTTACCAAGCGGCCGGATTTCCGGCCGGCGCGCGGCTTGCGCGGTGCCTGAGCGACTGAGCGACTGAGCGACGGCAGCGAACGCAGTGAACGCGCGCGGCAGTCGCGTAAAATCGATGGTTCGATTTCCCCGCTTCCCTGTCCTATCGCCTCATCGCCCTGAACATGACGACACTGACGATCATCGTCGCTCGCGCCCGCAACGGCGTGATCGGCCGCGACAACCAACTGCCGTGGCACCTGCCCGAGGATCTCGGCTTTTTCAAGCGCACGACGATGGGCACGCCCATCATCATGGGTCGCAAGACGCACGAATCGATCGGCCGTCCGCTGCCGGGGCGCCGCAACATCGTCGTCACACGTGATGCGGCCAAACGGTTCGAAGGGTGCGAGACGGCGACGAGCATTGCCGAAGCATTGACGCTCGCGGGCAAGGACGGTGCAGCGCATGCGTTTCTCATCGGCGGCACGCAGCTTTACGCCGAAGGGATCGCATTCGCGGACACACTGATCATCACTGAAATCGACGCCGATATCGAAGGGGACGCGACGTTCCCGGCACCCGATCCGACGCAATGGCAAGCGGTTTCACGCGAGCAACATCAGGCGGACGCGTTCGATTACGCGCGCGTCGTGTATCGGCGTATCGGGTGAGCATCGACGGCCGTCAGTGCCGTCTGCGCCGCCTTTGCCCTCAGCGCCGCTCAGGACAACGCACCGAGACTCGGGCGCCGCTCGACGTCCCGCGCGCGAGGCGCCTAGAAACGAGCGTCGCCGCGTCGCAGCAACTTACTGCCCCGCGATCGTCATCCGCTCGATCAAAACCGAGCCGGTTTGCTTCGTGCCCCTCACGATCGAATCGGCACCGATCGCAACGACGTTCTGGAACATCTCCTGCAGCGTCCCGGCGATGGTGATCTCTTCGACGGGATATTGAATCTCGCCGTTCTCCACCCAGTACCCGGATGCCCCGCGCGAATAATCGCCGGTCACATAGTTCACGCCCTGGCCCATCAGTTCGGTCAACAGCAGCCCTGTACCCAGCTTTGTGAGCATCGCCTTGAAATCGTCCTCGGGACGCGTCTGGCTGCTCGTCAACGTGAGATTGTGCGAGCCGCCCGCGTTGCCCGTCGTCTGCATCCCGAGCTTGCGTGCCGAATAGGTCGACAGAAAGTAGCCCTCGACAACGCCGTCCTTCACGACCGAACGCTGCTTCGTGCGCACGCCTTCCTCGTCGAACGGCGCGCTGCCCATGGCGCGCGCCACGTGGGGATCCTCGACGATCTGCACGTGCGGCGCGAACACGCGCTTGCCGAGGCTGTCGACGAGAAACGACGTCTTCCGGTAGAGCGCCCCACCGCTCGTCGCTTGCACGAACGCGCCGAGCAGCCCGGCCGCGAGCGGCGCCTCGAACAACACCGGCACCTTGCGCGTATCGAGCCGGCGTGCGCCGAGCCGAGCGAGCGCGCGCTCGGCGGCATAGCGGCCGATCGCTTCGGGATCGGCCAGCGCCTGCGCACTGCGCTTGGACGAATACCAATCGTCGCGCTGCATGTTGCGGCCGCTGCCGGCAATCGGGGCGCATGCCACGTAGTGGCGCGAGTACGGATAGCCGGCCAAGAAGCCGCGCGTCGTCGCAAGCACGAACTGCGAATGCTGGGCCGACACGCTCGCGCCTTCGGAGTTGCGAATTTGCGGATCGGTGGCGAATGCGGCGTCCTCGGCGCGGCGGGCGATTTCGACGGCATCGTCGGCCGACAAGTGCCACGGGTGGTACAAATCGAGATCGCGCGGGTCGGTTTCCAATAGCTCGGCTTCCGCGAGCCCCGCGCAATCGTCCTCGGCCGTGAAGCGCGCGATGTTGTAGGCCGCCGCCACCGTATCGCGCAGCGCTTCCTTCGAAAAATCCGATGTGCTCGCGTTACCGCGCTTGGCGCCGATGAAGACGGTCACCCCGACCATCTTGTCGCGGTTGTGCTCGATCGTCTCGACTTCGCCGCGACGCACGGACACTGACAGCCCGTCGCCTTCGGAAATTTCCGTGGCGGCGTCCGTGGCGCCCAGCGACTTGGCGTGCTTGAGAATGTCGGACGCGATTTCCTTCAGTTCGTCTTGCGTGTGCGGGAAAAAGCGTTGTGAGGTTTGCGTATCCGCTGCCATCGTCTATGCCGTCCGGTGAAGAGCTTGAGGAGCTGCCTGTTGAACATGGCTCGGGCCGCGGCTGCCTGCGGATTCGCCAGGTGGCGCATGCCCGATCGTTCGCATCCCGCGATCATAGCAAGGCTTGAGCGGCGGATGGTCGCGAGTGCAAGCGAATACGGCGCAAAGTGGCGTCGACACGGGCCAGGCCTACGCGCGGCGCACGCTACAATATCGCCCATGACACGCAAAACCCGCATCCAACCGATCGAGCACGACGATTCGGCCACACACGAATCCGACGAACGCCCCAGCAAATCGCAGCTCAAGCGCGAAATGCACGCGCTACAGACGCTGGGCGTCGATCTCGTCGAGTTGCCGAAAGACGCCCTCAAACGCATGCCGATGCCCGAAGACCTGGCCGATGCCGTGCGCGAAGCGCGCCGCATCACGGATCATGAAGGCAAGCGCCGGCAAGTCCAATACATCGGACGCGTGATGCGTTCGCTGACAGAAGACGAAATCGACGCGCTGCGCACGGCGCTCGATAGTCACCGCGGCGTGAACAAGGCCGAAACGGCGCGGCTGCATTGGATCGAACAGACACGCGAGCAGTTGATCGCGCACGACGACGCCTTCACCGCATTTTTGCGCCAGCACCCGGGCGCCGATGCACAGGAAGGCCGCACGCTGATCCGCAATGCGCGCAAGGAAGCGCAGCAAGGCAAGCCGCCGCGCTACTTCCGCGAACTGTTTCAATGGATCAAAACCGCGAGCGGCGGCGCAGCCGACAGCCCCGATGACGAAGACTCGACGGAAGACGACGATGACCAAGCCGACGCGTAGCCACCCCGACGAGGTCGTCATCGGCCTCGTTTCGATCAGCGACCGCGCCTCGAGCGGCGTCTATGAAGATAAGGGGCTGCCCGCGCTACAAGCGTGGCTTGGTCAGGCGTTGGTTTCGCCTTGGCGCGTGGAGAAACGCCTGATCGCCGACGAGCCCGAGCTCATTTCAGCCACGCTGATCGAGTTGGTGGACACGCTGGGCTGCGACCTCGTACTCACGACAGGCGGCACGGGCCCAGCGCGGCGCGATGTCACGCCCGAAGCGACGCTCGCCGTGGCGACGAAGGAAATGCCCGGTTTCGGTGAACAAATGCGGCAAATCAGCCTCAATTTCGTGCCGACGGCGATCCTCTCTCGCCAAGTCGCCGTCATCCGCGAGCGCGCCGAACACGCGGCGTTGATCGTCAATCTGCCCGGTCAGCCGAAATCGATACAGGAAACATTGGAAGGGCTGCGGGACGAAACGGGCGCGGTGAAGGTGCCGGGCATTTTCGCCGCGGTGCCCTACTGCATCGATTTGATTGGCGGGCCGTACATCACCACGAACGACGATATCGTCGCGGCTTTCCGGCCGAAGAGCGCCCGGCGCGCGCCGCCGGCCGCCTGATCAGCCGGCGTACGGCTGGTCGGTGCACCTAGGCGCGCTCAAGCGCTCAAGCGCTTGAGGCTTCGGGCGCTCGACCCGTCAGCTTCCTTCGACAGGCGCCGCGCTCGGCGCGATGAGGAAATGCTGGCGGTAATACTTCAGTTCGTCGATCGATTCATGGATGTCGGCCAGCGCCGTATGCATCGCGCGCTTTTGAAAGCCCTTGTAAATGGCCGGCTGCCAGCGGCGGCAAAGCTCCTTGAGCGTGCTGACGTCGAGGTTGCGGTAGTGAAAGAACCGCTCCAGTTCGGGCATCCAGCGTGCCATGAAGCGGCGGTCCTGGCAGATCGAATTGCCGCACATCGGCGATTTGCCGGGCGGCACGTAATGGCCGAGAAACGTGCGGATCTGCTCGGCCGCGTC
>JBQCDS010000451.1:0-7304 GCA_051961035.1 Trinickia sp.
GAAGAATTCGCAAGCTACGTCCATTCCGGCGGCGCGCATTGGCACGGCGTGGATCAGATCCGCGCCGGGCTGGTGGCGGCCGCCAGCGCCAAGGCGCTGCCAACCGCGATCGAGCCGCTCGACGTACGCGTGTACGACAGCCTCGGCACGGTCGTCTATACGGTGGCGGAAGCGCATCGGTTCAACGAACCGATGGCGCAGCCGAAGATGGTCTATACCACTTATGTGATGGTTCACGAGCGCGGCGAATGGCGAATCGCGCACATTCATGCGAGCCCGATGCCGGATGACACGGCCAGCGAATTCGCCGCGAACCTTCGGCACGGGCAAGGCGCATTGCACTGATTGGCCGGCAGTTTGACGCCGGTCGCGGCAGTTATGGGAATTGAGGACGGTCATGAGCACCACGCATGACAAACCGGCGTCGTCACCGGCCGCGGGGAGCGCGGCCTCCGACGGGTTGATCGAGCTGCTCTACAACCCGCCCCGATGGCTTCCCACGAGTCACGCCCAAACGATCATTCCAGCCCTCTTCGCGCGCCGGCCGGCTGTCGACTATCGGCGTGAGCGGTGGAGCACGCCCGACGGCGATTTCATCGAACTCGACTGGCTGGCCTATCCGCCGGGCAATGCCGCCGCGCCCCCGCCCGATGCCCCGCTGTTCGTGCTGTTTCACGGGCTCGAAGGCAGTTCCGATTCGCACTACGCCCGCGTGCTGATGGCATCGGCACGCGCGCTCGGCTGGCATGGCGTCGTGCCGCACTTTCGCAGTTGCAGCGGGCCGCTCAATTTGGCGCCGCGCTTTTATCACCTCGCGGATAGCGCCGAAGTCGATTGGGTGCTGCGCCGGCTGCACGCGTCGCATGGCGGCCCCATCGTCGTGGCCGGCGTCTCCCTGGGCGGCAACGTCTTGTTGCGCTGGCTGGGCGAGCGCGGCGCGGATGCAGCGTTCGTCCGCGCCGCCGCCGCGATCTCCACGCCCATCGACGTGCATGCCGGGGGGCGCGCGCTGTCTCAAGGGTTCGCACTCGTCTACACGATGAGTTTCCTCAAGACGCTCAAGCGCAAGGCGCTCAGCAAGCTCGAACAGTATCCGGGGCTCTTCGAGCGCGACGCCATGCTGGCGTGCCGGACGATGTACGAATTCGACAATGTCGTCACCGCGCCGCTGCACGGGTTTCGCAACACGGAAGATTACTGGACCCGCGCCACCACGCGGCCGGTGCTGCCCCATGTCGTCGTGCCGACGCTCGTACTGAACGCGCGGAACGACCCGTTTCTGCCGAGCGCCGCGCTGCCCACGCGCGCCGAGGTGTCGTCCGCCATCGAACTCGATCAGCCCGAGGCGGGCGGCCACGTGGGCTTCATGACGGGGCCGTTTCCGGGCCGCATGGACTGGCTGCCGCAGCGTGTATTCAATTTCTTGGAGCCGTTCGCGAACCATGGATGACATCGTCAAAGCCGCGCTCGCCAAATGGCCGAACGTCCCTCACTGCACGGGCTGGCTGCTGCTCGATCGGCGCGGGCAGTGGCGCATGCGCGACGAAGGCGCCCAAGTACGCGGCGAGCTGGGCACGCCCATCCGCCACGCCGCGCTCGTCGGCTTCATCGAGCGCAACTACGAGTGCGACGACAGCGGCCGCTGGTTCTTTCAGAACGGGCCGCAGCGCGTGTACGTCGAGCTGGCCTATACACCGTGGGTCGTCCGGCTTGCCGTGCCTGAACGCGATAGGCCGACACTCGCCGATCAAACGGGCGCTTCGTTCCAACCGACAGCGGTGCTTATCGACGATGAAGGCGGCGTGCTGTTCGCGGACGGATCGCGCCCGGGCCGCGTGGCAGTGCTGCACGATCATGACCTCGACCTTTTCGCGCAATCGTCGATGCTGGACGAGACCGGGCTCACCGGCACATTCCATTGGCGCGACGGCCGAGAGTTGCCGATCGAGGCCGTGCGCCGCGCCGATGTGCCCGCTCGGTTTCATTTTGTCGCCAGCCCGGCGGCGGCCGAGGGCCGTTAGACGCGGTTTGTCGCTTCCGCGACGTATCGGCCGCACGATCGTTCCCTGTTTCTGAAGTACTCCGGACGGGTATACCCCCATTTCGTCGCTTGCCGAGTCGTATAAACATATAGATGACTAGTTGACCAAACATACGGATGCTTTGTCGAACGCGTTTGGTCTTCGTTTTCGCTTCCGATTTGCTTCCGAGGGCTCCATGCAAGCCGATGACCGTCTTCCCCGCTATCAGCGTCTGCGCGATGAGCTCGCCGGCCAGATTGCCGCGCATCGCTGGCGCCCGGGCGAGGCCATTCCGACCGAGCAAGAGCTATCGCGGATGCATGGCGTCGCCGTCGGCACGGTACGCAAAGCCGTCGATCAGCTCGTCGCCGAGGGGATGCTGGAGCGGTTTCAGGGGCGCGGGACCTTCGTCCGCCGGGCGAGTTTCGACGGGTCTTTATTTCGCTTCTTCAGGTTTCAGAATCGCCGTGGCGAGCGGCGCATCCCGGCGAGCCGCATTCTCATGCGCGAGGTCGTCGCGGCGCCCTCCGCCGTCAGCGCCGCATTGCAGATCGACGCGGATGCGCGCGTCATTCATATGTCGCGGCTGCGGCTAATCGACGAGCGTCCGATCCTCGCCGAGGAAATCTGGCTCCCGTACGAACGCTTCGCCGCATTCGCCACGCTGGCGTCGGAAGACATCGGCGATCTGCTTTATCCGGTCTACGAAGCGCAGTGCAATCAGGTGATCGCTTCGGCCAGCGAGACGCTGACCGTCGAAACGGTCGATGTCATGCACGGCCGCTTGTTGCGGATCGAGCCGGGTACGCCCGTCGTCGTCATCGAACGGCTCGCTTACGGCTACGACCGTCGGCCGCTCGAATGGCGGCGCTCTCGCGGGCCCGCGAGCGAGTTCCTCTATCAGGTCGAGATTCGGTAGGGGCGACGCGCAGAACACGCACACCTTAGGTTGTTGATGGCCCCCCGAAGCAATCGGGCTGACGCGGGGCCAATTGGAGACAGATGATGTTCAGTTGGTTCAAGCAAATTTCACCCACGGAGCGACGCACATTCTGGGCGTGCTTCGGCGGCTGGGCGCTCGACGCGCTCGACGTTCAAATGTTTAGCCTCGTGATCCCGGCGATCATCGCCGAATGGGGTATCGGCAAAACGCAGGCCGGCATGGTGAGCGGCGCCACCTTGATCGCATCGGCGCTGGGCGGTTGGATCGCCGGCGCGCTGGCGGACCGCATCGGCCGCGTTCGCACGCTGCAACTCACCGTCGCCTTTTTCTCGGTGTTCACGTTTGCGTGCGCGTTCTCGCATAACTTCGAACAATTCATCGTGCTCAAAACGCTGCAAGGCTTCGGCTTCGGCGGCGAATGGGCGGCCGGTGCCGTACTGATGGCCGAATCGATCCGCGCCGAGCACCGCGGCAAAGCCATGGGCACCGTGCAAAGCGCGTGGGCGGTGGGCTGGGCGGCGGCGGTCGTGCTCTACACCGTGATGTTCTCATTCATGCCGGGCGCCATGGCATGGCGCGCCATGTTCGCACTCGGCCTGCTGCCCGCCTTGCTCGTGCTTTACGTGCGGCGCGGCGTGCCCGAGCCGACGGCACCGAGCGGGCGCAACGCGTCGCGCGCCCAGCCGATCGCGCAAGCGGCCGATCGCGCCAAAGGATTGCCGATCCTCGCCATCTTCTCGCCGCGCGTGCTGCGCATGACGCTCATCGGCGCGTTGCTCGGTGTCGGCGCGCACGGCGGCTACTACGCGTTGATGACCTGGCTACCCACCTACTTGAAGACCGAGCGCCATCTGTCCGTGCTCGGCACGGGCGGTTATCTTGCGGTCATCATCGTCGCGTTCTTTTGCGGCTGCGTGGTCAGTGCTCAGTTGCTGGACCGGATCGGGCGGCGCGGCACCATCTTGCTGTTTTCGATCGCCTGCGTCGCCACGGTGCTCGTCTACTTGTTCGTGCCGCTGACCAACGGCGCCATGCTCGTTGTCGGCTTTCCGCTCGGCTTTTTCGCAGCAGGCATTCCGGCAAGCATGGGTGCGCTGTTCAACGAGTTGTACCCGCGCGGCATGCGGGGCACGGGCGTGGGCTTTTGCTACAACTTCGGGCGCGTTGTATCGGCGGCGTTTCCCGTCATGGTCGGCCATCTCGCCAAGACGACGACGCTCGGCTTCGCCATTGGAACCGACGCGGCCATTGCCTACGCGATCGTCGTGCTGGCGGTATTGATGCTGCCCGAGACGCGCGGACGGGCGCTCGCCGAAACCCTGCCCGGTGCAGCCGAGCATCACGTGACCGCCAACGCGGAGCCTCTGCGCCGATGATCGAGCCCCAGCTTGCGAGCGTCGGCGTCGTGACGGCGATCGATTCGCACGCGCATGTGTTTCATCGGGACCTGCCGCTCGCGCAACGCCGCCGCTACGCACCGGGCTACGACGCACCGCTCTCGCGCTATCTCACCGAGCTCGATAGGCACGGCATTTCGCACGGCGTGCTCGTGCAGCCGAGCTTTCTCGGCGGCGACAACCGCTGTCTGCTAGAGGCCATCGCCGAGGCGCCGGACCGTCTGCGCGGGATCGCCGTGATCGAGCCGGCGGCCGTCGCGGCCGATCCGAGCCAGCTCGATGCGCTCGCGCGCAACGGGATCGTCGGCATTCGAGTCAACTTGTTCGGACTGCCGGACCCCGATTTCTCAAGTGCCGCATGGCGGGCAACGCTGCCCAAGATCGCCGCGCTCGGTTGGCAGATCGAAGTGCATTGCGAGGCGCGGCGGTTGCCGAAGGTCGTCGGCCCGCTGCTTGCAAGCACCGGGGATGCAATCGACGTTGTTGTCGATCACTTCGGACGGCCCGAGCCGGCGCTCGGCATCGACGATCCCGGTTTTCGGTATCTGCTGACGCTCGGCGAAACCCGTCGCGTCTGGGTCAAGATATCGGGCACCTACCGCAATGCAGCCCGGGCCGAAGCGGGTTCCGAAGCGCGCACGGCGTTGGCGGCGATGCCTCTGCTCGAAAGCGCGTTCGGCCTCGATCGGCTGGTGTGGGGCAGCGATTGGCCGCACACTCAGCACGAAGGCACGCAGAGCTACGATACGGTGTACGCCATGATGTCGACGTTGCTGCCCACGCCGCGCGCACGGCAAACTGTGCTCGTCGATACGCCCGCGCGTCTCTTTCGCTTCGTTTGAGCAGACGTTCGGGCTTGTCGGCACTGCGGCGGCTGCTAAGATAAGCGCCGATCGAAGGAGTACGACGACATGTCTGCATTGACCCATTTCGACGCGGCCGGCCAGGCGCATATGGTCGACGTCGGCGGCAAGGGCGAAACGAAGCGGATCGCGGTTGCACGCGGCACGATCCGGATGAAGCCTGAAACGTTCGCCCTGATCCGCGACGGTAACGCGAAGAAGGGCGACGTGATCGGTGTCGCGCGCATCGCTGCCATCCAGGGTGCGAAGCGCACGGCCGATCTGATTCCGCTCTGCCATCCGCTGGCGCTCACGCGCGTCACCGTCGATTTCGCGCTCGATGAAGCGCTGCCCGGCGTGCACTGTACGACGCAAGTGGAAACGCTCGGCCGTACCGGTGTGGAAATGGAAGCGCTCACGGCCGTGCAAGTCGGCCTGCTGACCGTGTACGACATGTGCAAGGCCGTGGATCGCGGGATGACCATCACCGATGTCAAGGTCATGGAAAAGCACGGCGGGAAGTCGGGAGATTGGGTGGCGGAAAGTTAGAACGTTGTTAGCTCTAAGCCCTTCATCCCCGACCGTCGCTACAGTTGTGGCGCAACGGTCATAGGACCCAATTGGCCATTTGGACCGCAGTCATGGTTGCTGACACGCATGCGTTCCAAGTACCGATTTATGCATCTCACCTACCGCATGGTCCATGCTTCATCTACCACTCGTTTATTCGATATGATCCGCAGACAATAACTATCCGAGGATCGAGCATGCCAGTGTCTTGCCCTAGCTTCAAAGCGGCATTCCAGAAGAATATGGCTGCCCTGAACCTGCCCGCACCAGACAGTCTGTTCTCCACGTACACGACCGCAATGGCAAATCTGTCTGCAATGCTCGGCGCACTGTCCAAGCTTGGTGCGGATGCCCTGTTGCCGAAATGATCGGCGCGACAACTGGATTGGAGGTCCTGGCGGCAATAGCCGGGATTGGTGCTGCGGCCTACACCGGCGCTGTGATCGGAAGTCTCATGGTTGCGGCCAGTGATTCGATGGTCTGTACCAACAGCGCACAAGTTTCGTCATCGGTCACACGATGGGCCGGTCGCAATCGCGTGCATATTCCGGCGACAATGCTGGCCTTCTTGCAACGCAACCCGGATGTCATCGTCGATTCGCCTTCGCGGAGGGGCTATGCGTCCCACCATCGCGTCGCGACACCTCTAAAGCAGGCGGCACTCGCATGAACTGGATTCTTGACCGTATCGCCCTGGTCCTGACCGCCATTGCGTGCGCGCTGGGTGCGTGGGCCTTCTACCATTACACCGGCGAGTGGTCCGGGCCGATCATCATGACAATCGTGATTGTCGGGCTGTTCGCGGAAAACTATCGGCTTCGGAAGTTACTAGCTGCGAATGGCATCGAGTCCCGTCCTCGACGGCGCAATACCTAACACGCGTTGTGCGAGCGCAGACGAACGTCGCTTTGCGCGTCTCAGCGCTGGCAAGGCAAGGGGGCAACGTAGAACCGGACCAACGACGCGGCGTCAGCGCTCAGCGGGCAGCCCGTCATAGGGCGTGCCGACCTCGTCCCGCTTCTTACGGTCATCTGCCTGCGAAACGTATTTGTCTGCCATGAGCCACACAGCGTCATTCCGCAACGCTTCGGGAAGTTCATCGAGCGTAGAGGCCAGATGTCCAACACCAGACGAGACGAGGCTGAGATGAAATGCGACGAATCGTCAAAACGCCGCAGGTTGAACTGCGGACTACGGCCACCATCCTCGTTCCATACGAACCAGAAGCCGAAGGGGAAGAATTTAAAGACGTGCCCGTAGATGGTCTCGTTGCTTCCGCCTAGGAACCGGAGGAATCCCATCACAGAATGCTTCATGACGACGCGGCGTCGATGCGGATAGAACCAGTAATACACGCACAACTGTTCGGGAAGAGACTTCGTCCGGATAGATTGGGGCAGCGGCAACCTGCAACCGCGCGGAGAATTGTTGATGAAGCTCACGCTCTTGGCGGCATTCGGACCTTCGCGTCGGTTCAAGATACTCGATGTGCGCCCAGAGAGCCGCCAACGCTCTATCAAGGCCATCTTCG
>JBQCDS010000452.1:0-8190 GCA_051961035.1 Trinickia sp.
CGACAGCGCGATCATGAAGATGTCCGTGGTGGGCGATGCATTTCGCCAGGCCTACCTCAGTGAACCCGGCGCCGAAAATGCGTTCGAAGCGCGCGCCATCGTTTTCGATGGCCCCGAAGACTATCGCGCGCGCATCGACGATCCCGCGCTCGCGATCGATGAGCGCTGCATATTGGTGATGCGCGGCTGCGGAACGTTGGGTTACCCGGGCAGCGCCGAGGTCGTCAACATGGCGCCGCCCGCCGCGCTCGTGAAGCGCGGCGTCACCTCGCTGCCGTGCATGGGCGACGGACGGCAGAGCGGGACGTCCGCGAGCCCGTCGATTCTGAACATGTCGCCCGAATCGGCGGCTGGCGGCGGTTTGGCGCTGATGCGCACGGGCGACCGCGTGCGCGTCGACCTGAACGCTCGGCGTGTCGAATTGCTGGTCGACGAAGCCGAACTCGCGCGCCGCCGCGAGGACATGCCGCCGAGCGTGCCGCCTTCGCAAACGCCATGGCAGGAGATCTACCGGCAATTCGTCGGGCAGCTTTCGACAGGGGGATGCCTCGAACCCGCGACGCTCTACTTGAAAGTGATCGAGACGCGCGGCGATCCGCGCCATTCGCACTGATCGCTCCCACTCACCCGCTCCATTGCTCACGCGAACTTGACCGATATGTCCATCGATCCCGTCTCCTGTCTTCCTTCTGATCTCGATCGCGCGCTGCTCGTCGGCCGCGTCTGGCGCGGCGCGCCGATCGACGGGCCGTCCGTCGTTGTCGTGCGCGACGGGCAGGTGTTCGACATCACGGCCAGCGCGCCCACGACGAGCGATCTTTTCGATCGGGAAGACGCCGCCGCCTTCGCGCGCTCGGCGCCCGGTGAATCGCTCGGCGATGTGCGTGAGCTGTTGAGTGCGAGCGCGGATGCAAAGGCACAAGCGCAGGGAAACGGGCAGGCCGCCGCTCGCCTACTCGCCCCTTGCGACGTGCAAGCGATCAAGGCCTGCGGCGTGACGTTCGCCGTCAGCTTGCTTGAACGCGTGATCGAAGAGCAAGCCGGCGGCGACCCGGGCCGCGCGGCCGACATCCGTGCATCGCTCCATGCACTGATCGGCTCCGATCTCGCGAAGATCAAGCCCGGTTCTCAGGCCGCGATGCGCCTTCAGGAAGAATTGAAGCGTCGCGGTGCGTGGTCGCAGTATATGGAAGTCGGCATTGGGGAGGACGCCGAAGTATTCACGAAGTCGCAGCCGATGTCGGCCGTGGGTTTCGGCGCCGAGGTCGGCTTGTATCCCACTTCGGCTTGGAACAATCCCGAGCCTGAAATCGTGTTGGCCGTGAACGCGGCGGGCAACGTGGTTGGCGCGACGCTTGGCAACGACGTCAATTTGCGCGACATCGAAGGCCGATCCGCACTGCTGCTCGGCAAGGCGAAGGACAACAACGGCTCGTGCGCGATCGGCCCGTTCGTGCGTCTATTCGACGACACCTTCACGCTCGACACGATACGCGAGGCAAGCGTTTCGCTGCGTATCGTGGGCGAGGACGATTTCGTGCTTGAAGGCGTGAGCCACATGCGCGAAATCAGCCGCGATCCGCTCGATCTCGTCACTCAAACGTGCGGCCCACATCATCAGTACCCGGACGGATTCATGCTGTTTCTCGGCACGATGTTCTCGCCGATCAAAGATCGCGACGCGGTGGGCGGCGGCTTCACGCATCATCTCGGCGATGTCGTGACGATATCGACGCCCGCGCTCGGCGCACTCGTCAATACCGTGCGGCTGTCGACGGATATCGCGCCTTGGGCATTCG
This sequence comes from Trinickia sp., assembly GCA_051961035.1. GTDB lineage: Bacteria > Pseudomonadota > Gammaproteobacteria > Burkholderiales > Burkholderiaceae > Trinickia. Next base: position 1,800 of record JBQCDS010000452.1, read on the forward strand.
GCGTGCGGGCGTTGTATCGGAATTTGGCGAGGCGGGGAGTGATGGCTTGAGGGCCGCCGCAGGCTCGGAATTGAGCATCGCACGGAATGCGCGACCGGCAACGCCTCAAAGCGTCCCTTCCCTCATTTCCTTCAAATGCTTGTATACGGTCGCCCGCCCCATGCCGAGCACGTTCGCGACATAGTTCGCCGCGCTCTTGCCACGAAAGGCACCTTCGGCATGAAGCGCCTCGACGATCTCGCGCCGGTGCTCGCGCGTCAGGCCGTTCAGGCCCAATTGCCGTTCTTGGAGCCACGCGTGCAGGAAGGTGTTGATGCGCTCTTGCCAGTCGTCGCGGAAAAGCTCCTCCGGCTGCGCCACGACGCCCGCGCCTTTGATGAATAGATCGAGCACCGAACGCACATCCTCGAACACGGCAATGTTCAAGTTGATGCACATCATGCCCGCAGGCTTACCGGCGTCATCGAACAAGACATTGCTGATGCAGCGCATCCGACGCCCGTCCCAATTGAGCTTCTCGTATGGCCCGATCACACGCTCGCGCGCGGCGTGATCGATCTCTTCAAGGGCCGAATCGTCACCGAGCTCGCGCTTGGACAGATTGTTGGCAAGATACAGCACCGTCTGGTCGTGCAGGTCGTGAATGACGACTTCCGCGTAAGGAAAGAACAGTGTCGCAACGCCGTCTGCGATCGGGGCATAGCGCGACAGCAATAAGTCTTTGACAGGGGACGTTTTCTTTTTGCGCATCGTCGGGAGAGAGCGTTCGAAAAAAGTCCGCCGGCTCACATGAGACCGGAGCGGTGCTCTCGTCATTGTAGCGACTGCTTATCGGCCCGACCGCTCAAATGCCGATACAAGGCCTGGGCGATGGCGATGTCTTCGAGCCCAAGGCCGATCGATCGAAAAAACGCGTGGCGCTCGTACGTCGGCTTCGCGCACAGCCCCGAGACGAGCCCCGGCAAATCGCCCTTGATCTGCTGCGGCGACCATCCGTGCTGGGCCGCCAGCTTCATCTCTGCGGCGCTAGCTGGCGTCGTCTTGCGGTAATCGCAGTAGACATCCATGTCGAGCAACCATGCCGGGGCAATCTCGTGCGCGTTGGCGACATTCGTGCTGATCGACGTGACGAGCGCGGGCTTGCTCAGCGCCTCGCGCATCAGCACGGGTTCGCCCGACGACGTGCAAAGCATGACGACATCGGCATCGTCGACACAGGCCTCGATCGTCGCGCAGGCCTGCGCACGCGCATCGACGGCATGGAGCGCGGCGGCTTTCGCTTCGTTTTGCACGAGGCCTGGCGAAAACACTCGGATCGACGCCCACGCACGCAACGATGCCGCATGTCGCAGGTGCGCGAGACCGACCGCCCCCGTGCCGATCATCGCAAGCCGCGTCGCGTCCGCACGGGCGAGCTGATCGACGGCGACCGCCGTCGTCGCCGCCGTGCGCTCCGTCGTGAGCAGGCCGGCATCGCACCACATGAGCGGATGCCCCGTCTCCATCGACATCAACGCCGTCCAAGCGGTGACGATCGGCTTGCCGCCTGTCACAAGGTACGGCGAGAGCTTGGCGCCGAATACCTTCTCGTGAGCCAACGCACCCAGATACGTGATGAAATCGCCCGCGTCGTTCGGCAGCAGCGTAAGCGTTTGGGGCGGCTGCACGGCTTGGCCGACAGCCAACGCGCGAAACATCGCCGTCAGTGCGCCCCTAATATCGATGGCCGGGAGTGCATCACGTATCGTCTGCTCGTCGACGACGAGCGGCAAAGCACGCAACATGTTTCGATCTCCTGAATTTTGACGACTGGACCCGACGATCCAAAATAGTCTATATTGGACTGGCAGTCTACACGATACTTTTGCGTCGCGTTGCTCGCCGCCGCGGGCCGTATCAGTCACTCACGACAGGAATCGAAGCCATGAAGCTCAAGCTCACTATGCTTGCCGCCGCCTTCGCGGTCACGGCCAGCGCCGCGTTCGCACAGTCGCCCGACACCTTGCGTTTCGGCATCGAAGCTGCCTATCCCCCGTTCGAAAGTAAAACGGCATCGGGCACGCTCGTGGGCTTCGATGTCGATGTCGGCAATGCCGTTTGCGCCCAGATGAGGGTGAAATGCGTCTGGGTCGAAAACGCCTTCGACGGTCTGATTCCGGCGTTGAAAGCGCGCAAGTTCGATGTCATCAACTCGGCGATGAACATCACAGGAAAGCGTAAAGAAAGCATTGCGTTCACGCGACCGATCTACGTCGTGCCGATCGTGATGATCGCTAAGCGCGGATCGAGCTTGCTGCCCGATACCCAAAAGCTGCGGGGCAAACACGTGGGCGTGCTGCAAGGCTCGTCGCAAGAGGACTTCTTGAAGAAGCATTGGGCGAGCGCAGGGGTAGACGTCGTGTCATACCAGGATCAGGACCAGGTCTACTCCGATCTCGTCGCCGGGCGGCTCGACGCCGCCGTGCAGGAAGCGCAGACAGCACAAGACGGATTCCTCGACAAGCCTAACGGCGCCGGTTATGAAATCGTGGGCGCGCCGTTGAAAGATCCGTCGACGCTCGGCGAAGGCACCGGCTTCGGCTTGCGCAAGAGCGACACGGCATTGCTCGCGAAGGTGAACGCCGCGCTGGATGCCCTGAAGCAAGACGGCACGCTGAGCAAGCTCTCGGAGAAGTACTTCAAGCGCGACATCATCGCGAAGTAAGCCACGGCATCCGCATAGAAAGGTTTTTACGCCATGGACTTCGACGTCATCGTGTTGGGCGCGGGAATCGTCGGCGTGTCGACGGCTTTGCATCTGCAAGCGCGCGGCCGCAGCGTCGCGCTCGTCGATCGCCGCGCGAGCGGCGAGGAAACGAGCTTCGGCAACGCGGGGTTGATAGAACGCTCGTCCGTCGTGCCTTACGGCTTTCCGCGCGACATCGGCACGCTGCTGCGTTATGCGCGCAATCGATCGACCGATCTGTATTGGGACTATCGCGCGCTGCCCGGCTACGCCGCCTGGCTCGCCCGCTTTTGGTGGGAATCGGCACCGCAGCGGCTCAGCGCAGCGGCGCGCGACATGCTGCCGCTGATCAGCCGCAGCGTGGCCGAGCACGACGAGCTCGTCGAACGCGCGGGACTCAGCGCTCTCGTCCAATCGCGAGGGTGGATCGAAGCATTTCGAACGCCTGCCGCGTTCACTCGTGCGATCAAGGACGCGGGCGACGCCGCCCGCGAGCACGCCCTTCGGGTGAATGTGCTCGACGGTGCTGACTTGCGCGCGCGTGAGCCGGCCGCCGGCACTGAATTATGCGGCGCGATTCACTGGGCCGACCCAAAGAGTGTGAGCGATCCCGGCGCGCTCGTTAAAGGCTACGCCTCGCTATTCGAGCGCGATGGCGGTAGCTTCTTTATCGGCGACGCCACGACGTTGCGCGCGTCCGATCGTGGGTGGACCGTACGAACCGAGCATGGGGTGATGAGCGCAAAAGATGTCGTACTGGCGCTCGGGCCATGGTCCGATCTTGTTTTTCAGCCGCTTGGCTATCGCATCCCTTTACGCGCCAAACGCGGCTATCACATGCACTATCGCACCACGCGGCCCATGCCGAGCATGCCGATCGTCGACAGCGAACGCGGCTACGTCCTGGCCCCGATGCAAGGCGACCGGTTGCGATTGACCACGGGCGTCGAGATCGCCAAGCGAGGTGCGCCGCCTACGTCGATTCAACTCGACCGCGCCGAAGCGTTGGCCCGATCCGCGTTTGGGCTCGGCGAGCGCGTCGACAAAGAACCTTGGCTGGGCATGCGTCCTTGCACACCCGACATGCGCCCGGTAATCGGGCGGGCCCCGCGGCATCGCGGGTTGTGGTTCGCATTCGGTCACAACCACCATGGCTTGACGCTCGGGCCGGTCACGGCTCGCCTGCTTGCCGAGATGATGACGGGAGAGGCACCCTTTACCGATCCTCGCCCCTACCGGCCCGAGCGGTTCGGCTGATCCGCCTCGCGCGACCGAAAGGATGACGGCTTCGAGACCGAGAGACGCCGCCGCTTTGGATTGTTTTACGCACTTTGCTCTGGAACGTCATCTTCATCGAGCAGCGCAGGTAGTTGCGTTTGCAACCACGCGACGACCGCTCCCGTCTTCGCGGGCACCCTTCGCGATGCCGGGTAAATCGCGTGCACCGGCAAATCCGGCAGCGCATGGTCGGCCAGAACGGGCACGAGTTGGCCCGTCGCAATTTCGTGTCGGCACACCGGCCGATGCAGAACGCCGATTCCATTGCCGGCCAGCAAAGCCGCGAGCAGCGGCCGCCAGTGATTGCAGCGCCATGCCGACCGCACGCGTGCCGTCACAGGCATGCCCTGCGGGCTATCGAAAAGCAGTTTGCCGTCCCGCGCGAGACCGTCGATGTGAATGAACGGATGCGCGGCGAGCGCTGCGGGCGACCCAGGCACCCCCGCCCGCGCGAGGTAACCGGGCGATGCGAGCAACGCCCGGCGGACGCGGCCGAGCGAACGCGCGACAAAACTCCCTTCGCCGAGCCGGCCCACGCGGATTGAGACGTCCACGCCTTCGATCACGGGATCGACGAAGCGATCGTTCAGGATCAAGTCGATCGACAGCTCGGGATGCCGCTCGTGCAGCGTTGCCAAAAGCGGCGCCACTACCACCTCGCCCAGCGCGTGGGGCGCCGCGATACGCAGCGTGCCGCGCAACTGGCGGTTGAATGTCGCAATGCTCGCCGTGGCCTCATCGGCCGCTTCGAGCGCCGCCTTCGCGCGTGCGTAGAACACCGCGCCGATGTCGGTGACGCGAGCGCTGCGCGTGTTGCGATCGAGCAGCCGCGCGCCGAGATGTCGCTCGAGTTGCCGCAAGCGCTCGCTGACAGCCGGCTGCCCGAGACCGAGCGCCCGGCCAGCGGCCGAAAGCCCACCGCATTCGACGACGCGCACGAATACGCGCATGGCGAGAAGAAGGTCCATGCGCGCAATTTATCAAATTATTCGATGACGGTAATCAAAGGGGCGCCCGTTCTCAGCGCGGTTGTTCGCCGGCACCATGGCTGCTCTTTTCGACCCATCGGAGAATATGATGAACGAAGCCGTAACGAACCCTTCGGCAATCGTCGCCGATCTCCCTAGCGCGTCCCTCTCAGGCCGGCATGTCATGGTGGTGGGCGGCACATCCGGGATCGGGCTTGCCGTCGCGCATTACGTTGCGCGAGCCGGCGCCCAAGTGACGCTGGTTGGCCGCGATGCACCGCGATTGCGGCAAGCGGCCGATCGGATCGGCGGTGCGCGCCAATGTATCGGCGACTTGCGCGATTGCGCCTCCTTCCCGGCCCTATTCGGCTCGCTGCCCGAGATCGACCATTTGGTGATCACCGCCGGCACCGCATCGCTGAAAACACTGCGCGACAGTACGCCCGAGGATTTGCAGCAGGCGGTGCAGGAGCGGCTCGTCGGGCCTTTGTCTCTGGTGCGCGCGGCGCTTGGCCGGCTACGTACGACCGGGTCGATCGTCTTGACGTCGGGATTGCTGGCCGAGCGGCCGATTCGCACCGGCGCGATCCTCGCCGGGGCTGTCGCCGCGATCGAAGCCATCGTGCGTTCGCTCGCACTGGAGCTCGCGCCCATTCGCGTGAATGCGGTGTCGCCAGGGCTGGTGGACACGCCGCTGCTCGACAGCTTTTTTGGCGATGCAAAGCAAGAAGCGTTGACGGCGGCTGCGGCAGCGCTACCCACAGGACGCATCGGTCACCCGGACGACATCGCACAAGCGGTCGGCCTGCTGCTGGCGAACCGCTTCATCACGGGCGAAGTGTTGCATGTCGACGGGGGCGGGCGGCTCGTTTAGCGGCCCGGCACGGGCGCCCATGCGAATGCCCCGGCGCACGCTAGGTGGGGTAGGTTAGCGCGAGAAATCCACGACGGCCTTTCCGACGCGGGAACCGGTACGCTGTCGCTCGATAGCGGCCGGGATGTCGTTGAAACCGACGGATAGCCGCCAGCCAACGGATGACGCGCCATCGCGCTCACGCGCTCACCACCGAACGGTCCTGCCCCTGTAATCGAGGTATTCCAATCCGGGGCGGCCAATCTTCGCCAGGATCACATTCACGACCCCAGGCACGCTCTCTTCAATCGACAATCGTCCCTCGGGGCCGCCCAACTCCGTGCGCACCCACCCCGGCGCCATCAGCACCATGGCACGCAGCGTTCCAGCCTGGCGGGCGGCAAAGCTACGCATCGATTGGTTCAATGCGGCCTTGCTTGCGCGATAGACCTCCCGCTGACCGGTTTCGTTATCGGCGACACTGCCTTGCCCCGATGACATGATCCCAATGAGGCCGGCCGGCGCTACCCGGTCGGTCAAACGTTCGACAACACGCATCGGGCTCAA
>JBQCDS010000453.1:0-4459 GCA_051961035.1 Trinickia sp.
GAACATCGACGGAACGGGGCGTGCCGGGGGCCTGCTGCTTGTGTCCCAATTCACGCTTGCCGCGGATACCAACAGCGGCACCCGGCCAAGCTTCACGCCGGCGGCCGCGCCCGAGGAAGGCAAGCGCTTGTTCGACCATTTCGTGGCCTCGGCTCGCGCCGGCCATCCGATTGTCGAGACGGGCGAATTCGGCGCGGCGATGCAGGTGTCGCTCGTCAATGACGGGCCCGTGACGTTTTGGCTGCAAACGCGGCCCTGATCCCTCTTTCTTTTGGTTCGTTGCCGATGCCGACGCAAGTGCTGTTCATCCGACATGGCGAGACGTCTTGGAACCGCGTGAAGCGCATTCAAGGCCACATCGACATTCCGCTTGCCGAGACGGGTATCCGGCAGGCGCAACGTCTGGCGCAGCGCTTGATGAAAGAAGCGCGCGATGGCGCGCGGCTCGATGCGATCTATTCGAGCGATCTGCAGCGAGCGCAGCAAACGGCGCAACCGGCGGCAGCGGCGCTCGGCATCGCGCCGCGTCTCGTCGAAGCACTGCGTGAGCGCTCCTACGGCGTCTTTCAGGGGCACGACAGCGAGGAAATCGCGCAGCGCTATCCCGATGACTACGCGCGTTGGCAAACGCGCGATCCAGGCTTCGCGCCTGCGGGCGGAGAATCGGTGCGCGCGTTTTATCATCGGATCGTGCATGCCGTCGCCGCGATCGTGGCGAATCATCCGGGCGGTCGTATCGCCTGTGTGACGCACGGCGGCGTGCTCGATTGCGTGTATCGCCATGCGCGCGGCCTCACGCTCGATGCGCCGCGCGATTATGCGTTGCTGAACACGAGCGTGAACACCGTTGAATTCGACGAGGACGGGCGCGCGACGGTGCTCCAATGGGCGGATGTCGCCCATCTCGACGGTGCGAGCGAGGACGACGGTCTAGCGCGCCAGCCTAAACATCCGGCGTAGCCGCGGCTCGCCGTCTGGCGCGTTTCGAAACCGCATTGACGTGGGCCCACCGAATAACGGGCACCGCGAGCTTCACGCCGGGCCGCGCGAGCGTCGCTCTGAGCCGCGCGAGACCCGCGAAGCCGAGCATCTGTTGCGCCCAGTCGGGCAATAGATCGACGCCCGCGTTCAGCATCAAACCCACCGCCGGTCGCATAAGCGGGCGATCGGGCGGTGCGGCGTGACGCAAAATACGCACGACCTCGTGCGTGCGCGGCCCCGCTTCCAGTTCTGAGCGCATCGACGCTAAGTACTCGGTCACCTGCGCGCGCGTGCGTGGCACGTCGGTCGCGCCGAGCAGTTCGGCGATCAGCGCGACTTCCGCGTAATACCGGTCTTGCAGGGCGGGTGGCAGCGAAGGATTCACATAGCGAAGGTGCGCCGCGAGAAAGCTCGATACCTCGGCGACATGCACCCAGGTCAGCAACGCCGGGTCGCTCGCTCGATAGGGGCGGCCGTCGGGCGCCTCGCCCGTGACCACGAGATGAATCCGTTTGACGCGTTCGATCAACGCTAGCGCGTCGTCGCGCGCGCCGTACGTCGTTCCGGCGATGAATGTGGCCGTGCGGCGCAGGCGCCCGCGCATATCGGTGCGGAAGCTCGAGTGATCCCACACGCCAGCGAGCGCGAGCGGATGCAACGCCTGCAGCATCAGCGCGCTCATGCCGCCGATCATCATCGACGTGAAATCGGCATGCACTTGCCAGCAGATTGCATCGGGGCCGAACAGCCCCGGATCGCCGGGCGGACGCGAGTAATCGAGCGTGGGACCGCTGCCGCTCGTCACGCTGAGCACGCTTTGAGAGATGCGCTCGCGCAGTCGCATGACGAAGGCCGGATGCGTCTTGCCCGACCCGTTGCCGCCTTGCCTAGCCGATTCCGACATCGTTTGCGTCGCCTCGGAGCATGAGTGGGAAAGCGGGGCGGTTACGCGTTGCCCGCGTCGTCCCACAAGGTGCGCACGGTGCTTTGCGCGTCGGGCGCGGCAAGGCCGAAGTGGCGGTAAGCCGCGAGTGTGGCCACGCGGCCGCGCGGCGTGCGCTGCAAAAAGCCTTGCTGGATCAAATAGGGCTCTAGGACGTCTTCGATCGTATCGCGCTCCTCGCCGATCGCGGCGGCGAGATTGTCGACGCCGACAGGCCCGCCGTCGAACTTGTGCAAAATCGCCTCGAGCAGTTTGCGATCCATCAAATCGAAGCCGACCGGGTCGACATCCAGCATGGCCAGCGCCAAATCGGCGACGCGTGCCGTGATTTCGCCGTCAGCCTTGACTTCGGCGTAGTCGCGCACCCGCCTCAGTAGGCGGTTGGCGATTCGCGGCGTGCCGCGCGAGCGCTTGGCGATTTCGAGCGCGCCGTCTGGATGAATTTGCGCGCCGAGCAGCGCTGCCGAGCGCCGCACGATGCGAGAAAGCTGCTCTGCGTCATAGAATTCGAGCCGGGCGACGATGCCGAAGCGATCGCGCAGCGGATTGGTGAGCATCCCCGCACGCGTCGTCGCGCCCACCAGCGTAAAGGGCTGCAAATCCAATTTCACGCTGCGGGCGGCGGGCCCTTCGCCGATCATGATGTCGATCTGATAATCCTCGAGCGCGGGATACAGTATTTCCTCGACGACGGGAGAAAGCCGGTGGATTTCGTCGATGAACAGGACATCGTTCGCTTCGAGATTCGTGAGCAGCGCGGCGAGATCGCCCGCGCGCTCGAGCACCGGCCCCGACGTTTGGCGCAGATTCACGCCCATTTCGCGCGCGATGATGTGAGCGAGGGTGGTCTTGCCGAGGCCGGGCGGGCCAAACAGCAGCACGTGGTCGAGCGCTTCCGAACGGCGTTTTGCGGCTTCGATGAAGATTTCGAGCTGACCGCGCACTTTTTCCTGCCCGACGTATTCGTCGAGCTGGCGCGGACGCAGCGCGCGCTCGAACGCTTCTTCGTGCGACGACGCGGGCGTGGCGGAAATGATGCGCTCGCTAGCGAGCTTGTCGGTTTCGATCATGCGTGCCATTGTACCGCGCGCGCCGCAGGCTCAGGCCCGCCGGCGCGTGCGCGGCACGGCGGCGCTCACGCCTTCGACAACGCCTTCAGTGCGAGCTTGATGCCCTCGGAAACGCCGGTGCCGGCCGGCACGTTCTTGACCGCCGCGAGCGCTTCCTTCTCCGAATAGCCGAGCGCGAGCAGGGCGTTCAGAATGTCGGAGGCATGATCCGACGGGGAGGCCGCACCTGCGGCGGTGCCGATATCGGCGCCGAGTTTGCCCTTCAGTTCGAGCAGCAGCCGCTCGGCGGTTTTCTTCCCGATGCCGGGTACGCGCGTGAGACGCGCCGCGTCTTGTAGCGTGACCGCCTGCCCGAGTTCGTGCACGCTCATGCCCGAGAGCACGGCCAGTGCCATCCGCGCCCCGATGCCGCTGATCTTGAGCAGCTCGCGAAACGTCGCGCGTTCTTGCGCGGTACCGAAACCGTAGAGCAGGTGCGCGTCCTCGCGCACGATGAGCTGCGTGAGCAGGACGACTTTTTCGCCCGTCGACGGTAGGTTGTAGAAGGTGCTCATCGGCACGTCGACTTCATAGCCGACGCCATTGCAATCGACGAGCAAATGAGGGGGATTCTTTTCGAGCAGGATGCCGGCGATGCGACCGATCATGGCGGGGAGTGGTGAACCGAAAGTGCGAGTGTAGCGCACGCCGGCTGCCTGAAACGGCAGTGCTCGCGATCGTGCTGCCGCTAGCCCACAAGCCGTCCGCGCCGTACGCGAAGCCCTTTCTTGGCGAGTGAGGGCGCAAGGCCGCCTAGGGTGTCGAGCGTGTTGCCGCCATGAGCATGGCAAATCGCCATGCCGAGTGCGTCGGCGGCGTCGGTGCCAGGCGTACCCGACAGGCTCAGCAAACGCACGACCATTTGCTGCATTTGATCCTTCGTTGCGCGGCCGTAGCCGACGACAGCCTGCTTGAGCTGGAGTGCCGTGTATTCGGCCACCGGCACGCCGCCGGCGACGAGCCCGCAAATCGCCGCGCCGCGCGCTTGACCAAGCAGCAGCGTCGATTGCGGGTTGACGTTGACGAATACCTTTTCGATGGCTGATTGATCGGGCGTGTGCTGCCGAATCAACGCCGACACACCCTCGAAAATCGTACCGAGGCGCGAAGGCAGGTCGCCCTCTCCGGTGCGGATGACGCCGCTCGTCACATAGGTGAGCTGCTGGCCGTGCTGCTCGATGACGCCGAAGCCTGTGACGCGCAAGCCTGGGTCGATGCCAAGGATTCTCATGAACAAAAACCGGACAAAGTGCCCGAATACTACAACGAACGGCACGACGCGCCTACGTTCGCGGGGGGCGTGGTCCGCAGCGCGCAGCCGAGGGCGCGTAGCCTTTCGACTTAGTGCGGATAGTGCGGATAGTGCGGCGCAAGTCATCGCACCGCATGCTTCGTTGTTCCGGCGCTGCGCGTCAATCCGCCGTCA
>JBQCDS010000454.1:0-6112 GCA_051961035.1 Trinickia sp.
ATCACGCAACGGCTCAATCCGCGCGCGTGCCGCGTCGCCGCACTGCCCGCCCCCAGCGATCGCGAACGCACGCAGTGGTATTTCCAGCGTTACGTGGCGCACCTTCCCGCAGGCGGTGAAATGGTGCTGTTCGATCGGAGTTGGTACAACCGAGCAGGTGTCGAACGCGTCATGGGTTTTTGCACTGATGACGAGTACGAAGAATTTTTCCGCTCGGTGCCCGAATTCGAAAAGATGCTCGTGAGAAGTGGCATCCAAATCGTGAAGTATTGGTTTTCGATCACGGACGAAGAGCAGGAGATTCGCTTCGAAGCCCGCATCCACGATCCGCTCAAGCAGTGGAAGCTGAGCCCGATGGATCTCCAGAGCCGGCGTCGCTGGGAGGCTTACACGGCTGCGAAGGAAGTCATGCTGCAGCGCTCGCACCACGCCGATGCCCCATGGTGGGTCGTGCAGGCCGTCGATAAGAAGCGCGCCCGGTTGAATTGTATTCATCACCTGCTAGCGCAGGTGCCGTATCGCGAAGTGGATCACCCTGTTATCACGCTGCCGGAGCGTGTGTATAACGAAGACTATATTCGTCAGCCGGTGCCCCAGGAGATGATCGTTCCCGAGATCTATTGACCGGCGGTTCAGATTCGCACAGTCACGCCGCTAGCGCCTCTATGCCGAACCAAGCAAAAACGTACTCCTTGGCTTCATCGAGGCTTGCAAGGCTGATCAAGCTGCGCCCAATGATCGCGTCCGGCGGTGGCTTCAAATCGGGCACCGCCACAACCGGTATGCCTGCGCGCAGTGCAGCAAGCAGGCCGTTCTCGCTATCCTCGAATGCGAGGCAGTTGTCGGGCGATTGATTCAGACGGGAAGCCGCAAGCTGATAGACGGCCGGATCGGGCTTGCCGCGGGCAACCTCGTCGCCGCCTGCGACGGCGTCGAAGAAATCGAGAATGCCCACTCGTCCGAGCCGAGCCTTGATCTCTTGCGAACTCGACGACGATGCGACCGCGCATGGCACGCCGGCATTGGCCAAGGTGGTCAAAAGGTGTTGTACGCCCGGCTTTAGCGGATACACCGGTGGATTCGTCGGAGATTGCAACTGCTGCCGAACGCGTATCAGCGCTTCCTGAAAAAGCGGCTGCGCGCCGAACATCGCGGCTAGCATCGCATGACATTCGGGCAGCGATCTCCCGATGATCTCGACATAGTCGATGGGCCGGATATGAAGCCCCAATTCCTGCGCGGCGGCGATCCACGTATTCATGATCGTCCGCTCGGAATCGATCAGTAGTCCGTCCATGTCGAAGATTGCTGCGGAGAACATGACCACGAATCCTTGGCGTTGTATGCGATGAAAGTGCATGCACTATAACGGGCGCGGGGCGGCGCGAGCATGAACGTTTCCGACATAAACGTGGTTCAGTCGCGCCAATCGGGCAACGATTAACCGGGGCGCCTGTTCACCGAGGCGGTATGGCCCTTTGTCGACGTGAAATGTGTGCCTGTCGTGGCTCGACGTAATCGGAGCCGAGCGGGGAAGGCGCCGCATGCGCTTCGCGAATCCGTATCGCAGCCGCATCACGCCCGGTCAGGCCGCTGCAAGCGCATATCGCCGGCAGTGCTCGAGATAGCCCGCTTCATGGCTGCCGACGAGTTCGACGATGCTGCTCCATAACCATGACGGTGCATCGATCGACTTGGTCTTCGTGCGTTTCAGTTCAGCGAGCCAACTGCGGCGCGTTTCCTTGTCTAATTGCCGCGCGTGCGCTTGCCCCACGACGAACGAAAGATACCGCGCGACTTCCATCGCTTCCGCCTGGCCGATCCGATCGACCTCGAGCTTCAAATCTTGAGGCAGCAATTCACGCAAAACCACGGGCCGCCCTTGAAGCTTGGCGGATCGCATGCGTTCGCCCAGATTCGGCGAAAGATGGCGCGCGCCTTCCACCACGCGTTCGGCCTTATCGCGCGGCATATTCACGTCAGGATAGCTTGGTGCAACGGCCGCCACGCCTTCCTTGATATCGATGAGACAAAGGTCGTTGCCTTCGATCGCGCCGCCGTCGACATCGAGCAGCACCGCGTAGCGCAGACGCCCGAGTGAACTGCAACCCTTGACCCAATACGCCGCGTCGAGCACCGTCACCTTGCCTGTATCGGGGCGACCGCGCAGGCTGGTCGCGAGCCCGGCCAAGGCATCCTGCCGAAACAGCGCTTCGATCTCCGCGCGTTCATCTTTTCTGACAGGCCAGAAGCGGCTTCCGAACGGGATGGTCGGCTGTGTGTCGTCGAGCCGTTCCCGGGCAAGCTGCTTCCATGAGCGGCGCAACGCTTTGCGCATCACGACGCGCACGAGTTCGGGCTTGCGGCAAGCATCATCGGCGCGTTCCTTTTCCAACGCGAGGATATAGCCGTCGAAGAGCGCTTCAATCATGCTGATGGTCGTGACGCCCGGTAGCGCCGAGCCGCGAGCCGTCGTCGCGAGCGACAGGCCGAGCCGAATCAGATCGTGCACAGGATTGCCGATAACGGTCTGATCGAGGTCGCGAATCTGAATTTCGATGCGCCTTTGCGCATCCGCGACTGGCCCGAGATTGCCGGTATGACAATCGCCGCAAATCCATATTGCGGGGCCGTGCGGCAGGCCGCGAATGTCTGCCTGCGCGAGCCAATCGTAGAACTTCGATGTATTTCCGCGCACGTAGGCATGCGTCGAGCGGGCCATCTTGGCATTGCGCTTGGCGATTAAAGCGTTTTGCCGGCCTTGATAGCCAGGCACCTTGCACTTCGGGGGCTTACGCATGAATCTTTTGTAGCTTGAATAAGCGCAGGCCGGGGGGCGCTGCCCCATGCTGACGCACGACGCGTGCCTGATCGCGGCATCGCTTCCCTTCGCCTTACAAAAGCTTGTCGATCAGGCGGTCGCCCCTGGCGGCGGACGATGACGCGCAAGAAACCGGTCGAGTTGCCCTGCAAACGTCTTGCTATCGTATTGCGTGTAGGGCGTGGGGCCGCCGGTCGCGACGCCCGAGCTGCGCAGCTGATCCATCACGTCGCGCATGGTGAGTCGCTCCTGAATATTTTCTCGAGTGAACCAGCTCCCGCGCGGGTCCAGCACATAGGCCCCTTTGTCCAGGGCGGCCGCGGCAAGGGGGATATCGGCCGTGATGACGAGGTCGCCCTGCTCGGTCAGTTCAACGATGCGATTATCGGCGGCGTCGAAGCCCGCCGGCACTTGCAAGGCCTTGATAAAGCGTGAAGGCGGGGTGCGCAGATACTGGTTGGCAACGAGCGTAACGCATACTTCGGTACGGCGCGCCGCCCGAAAAAGGATGTCCTTGACGACAGCCGGGCAGGCGTCCGCGTCCACAAGCACTTGCATGGGGGCACTTCCGAAACGATGGGAATGGTCATGTTACCGCACGCTGCGGCCGCTCCTTTCTTCGGCGGCGGGCTGCATGCAGCGGCTATCATCGACCATTGCCACTCCGCCGTTATCCGATCACGGGCACGACGCGATGGCAAGGTAACCGGCTGAATGCGATTCGATAACGCGCTGCTTCAACCACCCGTCCCCTCGTAGGCTGCTCTGAGTGCGGCGACGTCGAACTTGTTCATCTGCATCATGGCCTTGGCCACGCGCCCCGCTTTTTCCGCATCGGGGTCGCCCATCATCGCGATGATATCGTTCGGAACGATCTGCCACGAAACGCCGAAGCGGTCTCGTAGCCAGCCGCAGTTGTCGTATGCCCCGCCGCCTTCGACGAGTGCGCTCCAGTAGCGGTCCAACTCCGCTTGATCGTCGCAGCCAAGCATTCCGCGTATTCCCTGTAGCGTCAATGTGTGCATTTGTCGTCGAGTTTCCTAAGATATGGGAGCGACGGCATTGACCGTACGACGGAATATGAGCCAGCCATGAACGACAAGCTTCGGCCGCATCTCTATCTCTGGCGCGTCTGCGCGCGGTTGACCCCGCCCGTTGCCGTATCGATATGGGGCGTGACTATCGCCGTACTCGTCGTTGGCGGTTGCTCATCGGTTCCCCCGCCACAGCAGGCCGCCACCGGGCTCGCTCCGCTGCCGACCGAATGCGTCGGCTCAATCGAACCACCCTACGGACTGACGCCGATCAGCGACCCTACGTTGCTTTCCAAGTCGGTACTGAAACCGACGAAGGGCGGCCTATGCATGGGCGAAGTATTTCAAGTGACGCAACCGCTCGCTGTCTACCGTGTTTGGGATTCGGCCAAACCATGGGGCGAGTACGGGACCTGGTGGAGCTTCACTCCGCCGGCGGGCCCGCGCGACATTTATCGCATCAAGAACGAAATCTGCCCCAGTTGGAGCCATCTCGACCGTGTGACGCAATGCCGGTTGAAGGTGGGGGCGGACATCGTCATTGGCCCGGGACAGAGCGTGCAGTGCGGTGCGCAGGACGGCGATATAGGCTACCCGCAATCGGCGGAGACACAAGTCTATGTTCCGAACGACACGTCCGATCCAAGCAAACAATTCATCTCCGACTGCATCGCGGCCACAGCCTGGCCCTGATGCATGCGTTCCGCCTCTTGCTTCGACATTGAGCATGACGACATGCCCTTGACGTGCACTTGCGGACAAAGTGGAGAACATTCGATGTTTGATACGCGCAAACGTTGTCGTAAACTGTTGTCCACTTCCACCTTGGTAAGCCAACCATGCTCACGGTCTACAGCAGCGATCATCGCTTGCATCACGGAGTCGAATTGAAGGATGGTGCTATTTCAGCGTCGTTCGAAAAACCCGAACGCGCGGAGACCATTCTTTCTAGAGTCAAAGCCGTGGAATTGGGCGATATCGTAGCGCCACGCGCCTACGAGCGCACGGACTATATCGGCGCGCACAGCGAACGATACGTCGAATTTCTAGCGGGGGCATGGAGTGAATGGTCGGCCACGGGCCGCACATGTCAGGCATTGCCTCTCGTATGGCCCGTACGCGGGCTACCCAGCACCGAATTGCCGCAAACCGTCGACGGTAAGCTCGGGTTCTTTTCGATGGATGCGGGCTCGCCCATCAACGCGGGCACGTGGAATGCCGTCTGTTCGAGCGCCAACTCGGCGCTGACCGGCATCGATCGATTGTCGAGCGGTATGCGCGCCGCATTCGCGCTGTGTCGTCCTCCGGGGCATCATGCGGGCCGCGAATACATGGGCGGCTACTGTTATCTGAATAATGCCGCCATCGCGGCACAACGGTGCATCGAGCAAGGGGCGAAGCGTGTCGCCGTGCTCGATATCGATTTTCATCATGGGAACGGCACGCAAGACATCTTCTATGATCGTTCCGATGTGTTGTTCGTTTCGATCCACGGCGACCCGACAGTGTGTTATCCGTATTTCTCCGGGCATGCGAACGAGCGCGGTGCGGGCGCCGGAGAGGGGTTCAACTTGAATTTGCCGCTGCCGAAGGGCACGGCCATGCCCGAATTCGAAGCGGCATTGTTCGATGCGAGCGCAACGATCGCGCGGTACAAAGCCGATGCCTTGATCGTTTCTCTCGGCGTCGATACGTTCGAAGGCGATCCGATCAGTCACTTCCGCTTGGGGACGTCCGACTACTTGCGGATTGGCGAAATGATCGAAGGGCTTGGCGTGCCGACGCTCTTCGTCATGGAAGGCGGTTATTTGGTCGACGAGATCGGCATCAATGCGGTCAATGTATTGCTGGGGTTCGAAGCCAGGGGCTGAGCGTTCCACCGCCCGGGATGGGCGGCGCTTGCTTCGACACGCTCAGCCCTTCGTCGCCCCAAACGTCAACCCGGCAACGAAGTGTTTCTGCATCGCGAAGAACATTGCAACCGAGGGCAGCGCCGCGAGGATCGAACCTGCCGACACGAGGTTCCAGGCTGTCGTCCACTGTCCCTTGAGCGCCGCCACGCCGACGGTGATCGGCGCTGCATCGTCGCCCTGCGTAAGACACAGTGCCCAAAAATAGTCGTTCCAGACAAAAGTAAAAACGAGGATCGACAGGGCGGCCAACGCTGGCCGGATCAACGGCAGCACGATCTTGAAGAAGACCGTCCACTCGTTGGCCCCCTCGATGCGCGCGGCCTCGATGAGCTCGAACGGCAACT
>JBQCDS010000455.1:0-2899 GCA_051961035.1 Trinickia sp.
GGAGAACCCTTGCCTTCGGCTAACCCTTCCCCTTGCCGGGCGGGTAGAGGACTCTCACCTCCTAGTGGGTGCGCCCTGCCGGGCGCACCGTAAAAAAG
Organism: Trinickia sp.; assembly: GCA_051961035.1. Taxonomy (GTDB): domain Bacteria; phylum Pseudomonadota; class Gammaproteobacteria; order Burkholderiales; family Burkholderiaceae; genus Trinickia. The sequence continues at coordinate 99 of JBQCDS010000455.1, forward strand.
CCAGCCCGAAGGCTGGCGTGCAGGTTCAGATCAAACCGATTGCTTCGATATCACTCAGGCAGGAATCGCTCGTCGAGCACCTGCTCCACCGACCACGGACAGGACTCTGGAAACACATCAAGGGTGCCCCCGGCACAAGGCTCGTGCGGCCGGTTCTTATTCGGCCTTCGCGGTCGTGGCCTTTTGCGCGGCTGCGGTGGTCGTTGCGGTTTGGGCCGTCTTCACCGACACACCGCGGCTCGCCAACAAATCCGCCTTGAATTCAGGCACGAGACCCATCACCGCTTCGTCCACGCCTTGGATAGCGCGGGGCAAATCGTCCTTCAGTTCCGAGTACGTCGTGTAGTGGTAGGCATCCGAATTGCCCTGATTGAAATTCAATTGGTCGTTGAAAATCGGACTCAACGTATCGGCCTTGTAAATGGTGATATTCGACTTGACGTCCCGCGTGAACCAGGAGAATGCGCCCGGTGCAAAATAGCCGTTGGCGTTTTGAACGATCATGATCGCGTCTGCTCCACTGTAGGGTTTTCCCGCCAGCACCTGCTTCCTTCCGTGATCCTTGAGAACCAGCTTCGGCATGTCGTCGGCACCAAGATCGACTTCCTTGACGTCGTAGCCCTCGCTTCGAAGGTCGGCTTCCAGCGCGTCGACGAACTTCCGGTTCAATCCCGTATCGCCCAGTTTATCCGTGACGATATCGTTGAATGTCTCATGCGATCTTTGCGACGTTGCGGCATCGAAAGCGCCGGAGAGCGCGCCGCCAATCACCGCGCCGATGATCCCCGGGCCAAAGACCATCATCCCGCCGCCGTTGCTTGCCGCGCTGAAGGCGAAATAGCTTGTCTTCTTCGGTGTCGCGACCGCAATCGTCTTGACAGCCCCGATCCTGGAATCGTAGGTCATGTGAGGAGGCGTGCTGCAAGCCGTCATCACCGCGGCACATGCAACGACCGTCATTGCTTTGCACATGAATTTCACTTCATCACCCCGTTCAAAAAATGTAATCGCATCGGTGTTTCTGGCGTCGACGCCGCACCGATGCGCATATGGCGCCTGTTACTGTTCGATATGTGCGCGCTTAACAAGCTCTGTCACAACCTGTGCCGTGGCCTTCGCCACGGCAACTTGCTCGAGCTCCTTGCGCATAGCCCGGGATGCCGCGCGCCGTCGCGGTGGGCGCTGTGACGGTCAGATTGCCGTTGTACGAGTACACGTTGCCGCCAACGTTGAGCGCCTGTGTGCCCGCTGTAACGCCGATAACGGGGGCGCCAGCAGCGAACCGTAATCGATCGAAATGCCGTTCGGATTGGCCAGCACCACGTTCGCCCGTGAGCCGAGCGCGGTGACATCGACTTCGATCAGGCTTGGGTTCGTGCTCGTGACTTGATTGACGAATGCGCGCGTTGGCGCTCGTGTTGTCGAGCGTCGCACCAGCTCGCGTGACGTTGAAGCTCGAGTAGGTGTTGCTCGAAACGCCATACGTGGAAGGCGCGATCGACACCGTTTTCCGTCCGCTGCTCGATGTCGTCACGCTCGTATGCGTGCCCCCGTCCGGCACGATGCCGGGCGCGGCGCCTGCATGTGCAGCGCCTGCGACCAGAAAGGTCAGCAGTGCCGCACCGCTTGTATGTCGACGCGCGCACGATGAACGTGCGCGCCCCGAAATGACGGTTTTTACCGTGAACCCCGCACGGTTTGTCCGCAATTGCATTGGTCTATCTCACCGATGCGTCCGTGCCGCCTTCTATGGCGATCTTGCGCTCGGTTTATCGTTGATTACTTATTGCTCCGCCGTCCAACTGCGCGATGGCGGCGGCCCCCGGAAAAAGCATTCGAATGCTATCAAAGGAATCACGCAACCTTCCATGTGAAAATTTAGATCGGGATCGGACGTGGGACATCGCCCCAACCGCCCATCGCGTCTCGATGCCGAGCGATGAAAGGATCGGCCACACGACGGTGCAACTGCGGTGCACCCAACCGGCGCATGCGTTCCGAGCCGGATGCGGCTCCCGCCGCCGAAAGGAGAATGCTTACCGTATAGCGCGAATTGCCTTTCTATTCACTTTCAATTTTTCGAAAATCACTATTGTCAATATATGTTGTAAAAGACCATCGGTTTTATCGTTATTTAATCCGCAAACGTTTGCGAAATATTCACTGAACAAGGGCCTTCATAACGCGTCGCCGCACTTCCCGCGCCTTGAAAACAGCGAGGCCCTCGCGTCTGATATTCCTGCCAGTTTCCCCTCACAGCGCTAGCCACTACATTGCGCCCATACCTCTGAGCCATCCTCAATCGACGCTGCATGAACCAAGGCAACGCCGGCTCGAAGTCGCCCGCGCCGAGCAGCGCGCGTGAGGGGCCCGCGCCGACGACGGCCAACCGAACACCATCGCACCGGCTCCGGTTCGAATTCATCGTTACCCCCGTCGAGTTCTCGGCCTCGGTGCGAGCCGAGCGCAGCGCAAAACGACGCCGCGAGATGAAACGCTTGATTGGCCGGCGGCTTACACGCCCTCGACGATGATCGCCTTGCTACGCGCGCAGCGCTCGCGAATCGCCCGGGCCGCTCGGTACTCGGGAGAGTCGTACCACCTTTGCGCTTCCTCGACGGTGTCGAACTGCAACACGACCACGCGCTTCGGCTCCCAGTCGCCTTCGAGATTGCAAGCCTCGCCGCCGCGAACGACATAGCGTCCGTTATATTGCGCGACGGTGGCACTCGCCAGTTGCCGATATTCGCCGTATTGCTGCACATCTTGAATATCGACGTCAAAAATCATGTACGCCGCTG
>JBQCDS010000456.1:0-7701 GCA_051961035.1 Trinickia sp.
AAACGGGACTCGCTGTCGGCCGTCGACGCATAGATTGGCTCTAACGCAAATTCTTTCCATCGGGAGTGCCGCGTATGAATGTCAGAGCTACAGCCGCCGAAACCGCTGGGGTGCCGGCCGAAGAGGAGACGAGGCAGCGCGTTGCCGAACTCGTTGAGCGCGCACGGCAGGCGCAGCGCGAGTTCGAGTTCGCCGGCCAGGCCGCGCTCGATACCGCCGCCGCCGCCGCTGCATGGGCGATCATGGAACCCACGCGCAATCGGCAGCTCGCCGAACTGGCGGTGCGCGATACGGGCCTCGGTAACGTCGACGACAAATTTCGCAAGAACTTTCGCAAGACGCTTGGCCTGCTGCGCGATCTGCAAGGCCAAAAGACATGTGGCGTGATCGCGAACGATCCGGTGAAGGGCATCGTCGAAATTGCGCGCGCCGTCGGCGTCGTCGCAGCCGTCACGCCGTCCACCAACCCAGCGGCCACGCCGGCGAACAAGATCGTCAACGCGCTCAAGTGCGGCAACGCGGTCATCGTCGCGCCTTCGCCGAAGGGCCACTCGTCGTGCGCACTGTTGATTGAGTTCATCCACGCTGAATTTAAAAAGGTCGGGCTCGATCCTGCGCTCGTGCAGGTGTTGCCGGAGCCCGTGAGCAAGGCTGCAACGGCGGCGCTCATGCGCGCCGCGGATCTGGTCGTGGCGACAGGCTCCCAGTCGAACGTGCGCATGGCGTATGCGAGTGGGACACCGGCTTTTGGTGTCGGCGCGGGTAATGTCGCATCGATCGTGGAACGCACGGCCAATCTGCCCGATGCGGCGGAAAAAATCGCGCTATCGAAGACCTTCGACAATGCGACGAGTTGCTCGTCGGAAAACAGCATCGTGATCGAGGATGCGGTGTACGACGCCATGCTGACCGAATTGCAGCGCTGCGGTGGCGTGCTGCTCGACGCGAAGCAAAAAGCTCGACTGCAAGCGGCGATGTGGCGCGACGGCAAGCTTTCCGATCGCTGCACCGCAAAATCCGCCGCGCACATTGCGCAAACCGCTGGCCTAGATGAAATCGCGCGGCAGGAGCCAAGGTTCCTGATGGTGGAGGAAAGCGGATACGGTGCCGAGCATCCCTTCTCGGGAGAAAAACTGGCGCCCGTTCTCACGGTGTATCGCGCTCGCGACTTCGCCGATGCCGCGAGCATCGTCCGCGATATCTACGCGTACATGGGCGCGGGGCACTCGGTGGGGCTGCATACGGCGCACACGGAGTCAGCCGTCGGTTTGGGCGAGCGGCTGCCGGTTGCCCGTGTGATCGTGAACCAAGCGCACTGCCTTGCCACTGGGGGCAACTTCAATAACGGTCTGCCGTTTTCATTGTCGATGGGCTGCGGTACCTGGGGTCGCAACAATTTCTCCGGCAACCTCGATTTCCGCCATTACCTGAATGTGACGCGCGTCGCGTATCCGATCGAGGAGCGAATGCCGGAAGTGGATGCGTTGCTTGGCGATTACTTCCGGTGGGCTGGCCTATGAGCACTATCACGACTTTGCGCGCGTTGATCGACGCGCGCGCGATCGCCTATCCGGACAAGCCGTTTTTGTTGGCCGCTTCGGGAGACGGCGCCAATGAGGCCGACAACGGCAACGACGGCCTTGCGCGGCCAAACACCGCTGTCACCTTCGCCATGCTGCGCGAGCGCTGCCGCACGCTCGAATCGCGCTTTCGCCTAGCGGGGCTGCGGCCTGGCGACGTCGTTTCCGTATTCATGGGCAACGGGATGCAAACCGCTACGCTGCTGCTCGGAGCGATGTATAGCGGCCTGATCGTGCACCCGCTCAACCTGTTGTGCCAGCCGTCGCAACTGCGCTATATCGTCGAGCACGCCGACACGCGCATGATTTTTTTCTGCGACGAGACGCGCGATGCGTTGGAAGCCGCGTGCGCCAGCCTGCGCGAACAAGGCTTGAAACGAGACATCGCGCTCGTGCGTACGGCGCCCGATGCCGTCGAGTTGCCCGCGTTGCCGGCCATCGAAGGCGCGCTTGCCGCGATGCCCGTGGTAGCGCAGGGCGATCCGATCGACGATGGCGGATCGATGTCGAACACAGCGTGGAGCCCGAGCAGCAGCGATATCGCGCTGTTGATGTACACATCGGGCACGACGGGCGCACCGAAAGGCGTGCTGCTGAGCCACCGCAGCCTGCTGGCGAACGCGCGCAACATCAGCGCCGAGCATCGCCGGGGGACGGATGACCGCGTGTTTGCCTCGCTGCCGCTCTATCACATCAATGGCCTGGTGGTCACGCTGCTCGCGCCGCTTTTTCACGGCGGTTCCGTGGCGATGGCGCCGCGCTTCTCGGCGAGCACCTTCTGGCGCGACGTCGCGCGCGCGGGCTGCACGTGGATCAATGTCGTGCCGACCATCGTTGCCTACTTGCTCAATGGCGACGAACCCGATGGTCTGGATCTTTCACCGCTCAAATTTTGCCGCAGTGCATCGGCGGCGTTGCCGGGTGATCACCATCGCGCGTTCGAGGCCCGCTTCGGCATCGGCATCATCGAGACGATGGGGTTGACGGAAACCGCCGCGCCTGTATTTAGCAATCCTTACGATCCGTCCAAGCGGCGCGTCGGCAGCGTCGGATTGCCCTCGGGCGGCGAGGCGAAAGTGCTCGATCGCGAAGGCCGCGAATGCGCGGCGAACGAGCCCGGCGAAATCGTGCTCAGGGGCGAGCAAGTGATGACGGGCTATTACAAGCGCCCCGAGGAAACCGCCAAGGCTTTCACGGCCGACGGCTGGTTGCGCACCGGCGATCTCGGCTATCGCGACGATGAGGGTTATTTCTACATCAACGGCCGCTCGAAAGAGCTGATCATCAAGGGCGGGGAAAACATCGCGCCGCGCGAGATCGATGAAGCGCTGTTGCGCCATCCGGCCGTGCTCGATGCCGCCGCGGTGGGGGTGCCCGATCCCGCGTATGGCCAGGAGATCGTGGCGTTTGTCGTGCTCCGCGAGGCAGGTGGAGCAAGCGCGCCCGACACGGCCGACCTACTTGCGCATTGTCTGCGCGAATTGGGCCGATATAAAACGCCGAAGGAAATTCGGTTCGTGAGCGAGTTGCCGCGCGGGCCGTCGGGCAAGGTGCAGCGGCTCAAGTTGTTGGCGCCCGCGCCCGACTGACGGGCGCTTCACGCGGCATCGAACGGCCGATCATCGATATCGGCGCAGTCATTCCTCACGAAAGAGACAGTAGGAGACAACAGCATGAAACAGCGTGCGCAGCGCGTGAAGACGCGTCACATCATCTTGGCGGTGATGTGCCTCATGTATTTCATCTCTTACATCGACCGCGTGAATATCGCGGTCGCGGGACCGTTGATTCGCCATGAGATGGGGCTGACGACCGTTCAGCTCGGCCTCGTGTTTTCGGCGTTCGCGTATCCCTATGCGGTCATGCAGATCATCGGCGGCTGGCTGTCGGATAAATTCGGCCCGAAGCTCGTGCTGACGGTGCTTTCCCTGATCTGGGGCGTGGCAACGCTGGCGACGGGTTTCGCCGGTAGCGTCGTGATGCTCGTGGCGCTGCGCTTTACGCTCGGCATCGGCGAGGGCGGCGCGTTTCCCACGGCCACGCGTGCGGTCACCTACTGGATGCCGGTTTCCGAGCGTGGCTTCGCACAAGGCATCACGCACAGTTTCGCGCGGCTCGGCGGCGCGGTGACGCCGCCGCTGGTATTGGCCGTCGTGCTCGCGGGAGGCTGGCTCGAAGCATTCATTCTGCTCGGTATCGCGAGCCTTGCGTGGACCGTGCTGTATTTGTTCGTGTTCACGAATTCGCCGGAACAGAATCGCCGCATCACGCCCGAGGAAACGGCTGAAATCGGCTACCGCGCGGGCGACTGCGAACGTGCCAAGCATTGCGTGACGCCTTGGCGCAAGCTGATTCACCGCATGTGGCTCGTGACGTTCGTGGATTTCTGCTACGGCTGGCTGCTGTGGGTGTATCTGACGTGGCTGCCGTCCTATCTCAAGGAGTCGCGCGGCTTCGATCTGAAGCACCTTGCGCTCTTCACGGCTTTGCCGCTTCTTGCAGGCGTCATCGGCGATACGCTAGGCGGTGTGGTGTCGGACCGGATCTTCAAAGCCACGGGGAAGTTGCGCTTTGCGCGCTGTTCGGTGCTGGTAGTCGGCATGGGGGGGTCGCTTGCCTTCCTCGTGCCGATGATTTCGGTATCGGACCCGATGACGGCCGTGTGGCTGCTGACCGGATCGTTCTTCTTCCTCGAAATCACGAACCCCGTCTTGTGGACGCTGCCCCTCGATATCGCCGGTAAATACGCCGGTACGGCAGGTGGGATGATGAACACCGGCTTTGGGGTGGCGGGGATGATTTCACCGGTAGCGTTCGGCTATCTGATCGAGCATACGGGCAATTACAACGTGCCGTTCGCGGTATCGGCGGGCTTGCTCGCGCTCGGTATCGTCGCGGCGCTGTTCATCAATACCGATCGCACCGTCGAGGCCGACGAGGAGCGAGAGCGCCTCGAAGGCAGTGCGCAGGCCGGCGCCTTCGCGTTTCTCGATGCGGTGCCGGCGGTGCGGATAGAGCGGCACGCGCTGCGCAGGCCGCTTCGTTGGTGGCGTTGAACGAGCACGGCCGCCGGTTCGACCGGCGGTTTTCAAACATCGGCCGCGGCGTGCTCGTGCTTCGATGCGGCGCGCGATGCGTGATCCTCTTGGATCATGTCGGCGGCCTTCTCGGCAATCATGATGACAGGTGCGTTGGTATTGCCGGAGACGAGTTCGGGCATGATGGATGCGTCGACGACGCGCAGCTGCGCCACGCCGTGCACGCGCAGCCGTTCGTCGACGACAGCGAGCGGGTCGCGCCCCATCTTGCAGGTGCCCGCCGGGTGGTAGATCGACTGGCTGAAACGGCGGGCCGCCTCGAGCAGTTCGGCATCGCTTTGAAAGCTCGGGCCGGGCGTGAATTCGTCGATGATATGCGGCGCGAGCGCGGGCGCGCTAGCAATGCGGCGCGCCACCTTGATGCCGCCTATCACGATCGGATGATCGCGCTCATCGGACAAATAATTGGCGTGAATGAGCGGATAGTGCAGCGGGTCGGGCGAGCGGATCGCGATATGGCCGCGACTGAACGGCCGCAACTGACAGACCGACGCCGTAAAGGCGGAGAACGGATGCGCGCCTTGGCCGGGCTTATCCGCGCTGAGCGGCTGCATATGAAACTGGATGTCAGGGCGATCGACGCTTTGGCTCGAGCGCGTGAAGATCGCCACTTGGCTGGCGGCGAGCGTGAGCGGCCCCGTGCGCCACAGCACGTATTGCATCCCAATCCACGCCTTGCGCAGCGGATGATTCACCTCGTCGTTGAGCGTGCGCTCGCGTGTGCGAAAGACGAGCCGAATTTGCAAGTGATCTTGCAGGTTTTGTCCGACGCCGGGCAGATCCACGCGCACCGGTACGCCGACATGGCGCAGCAACTGCGCCGGGCCCACGCCCGAGAGTTGCAGGATCTGCGGCGAGCCGATCGCGCCCGAGGCGAGGATCACTTCGGCGCGCGCGCGAGCCGTCTTGCGCTCGCCGTTTTGCAGGTATTCGACGCCGATGGCCGTGTTGCCTTCGAACAGCACGCGGCACGCTTGCGCGCGCGTTTCAACGTGCAAATTGCTCCGGGCGCGCGCCGGTTTCAAGAACCCTTTCGCGGTGCTCCAGCGAAGGCCTTTATGAGCGGTTTGCTGAAAGTAGCCGACGCCTTCCTGGCTGTCGCCGTTGTAGTCGGCATTGAATGGAATGCCGATCTCCTGCGCGGCCGCGATGAAGCGATCCGCGATGGGGCGGCGCAAGCGCAGATCGGAAACTTTCAGTGGGCCGCCCACGCCGTGATAGGCATCGGCACCGCGCTCCTGGTCTTCCGATTTTTTAAAGTAGGGCAGCACATCGGCGTAACGCCAGCCTGGGTTGCCCAATTCGAACCATCGATCGTAGTCCTCGCGTTGCCCGCGCACATACAGCAAGCCGTTGAGCGAACTGGAGCCGCCGAGCACCTTGCCGCGCGGCCAATCGATTTGGCGGCCGGCGACGTTTTCATCGGGCTCTGTGCGATAGCACCAATCGAGTTCGGGATCGTGCATGGTCTTGAAATACCCGACGGGCACGTGAATCCACGGGTTGGTGTCGGGCCCGCCGGCTTCGAGCAGCAGGACCGTGTTACGCGGATCGGCGCTCAGGCGGTTGGCGAGCACGCAGCCTGCCGATCCCGCACCGACGATCAGATAGTCGACTTCGCGTTCCATGTACAGCGTCTCCGGAGGATCGATGCGAAATATCGCAACTTCGCGTTGCGCGGATTTGGCGTCAATGTCGCGGATGGCGCACCGGTTCGCAAGCGCCACGCCCTAGCGCCGGCCAAACTGAAACGGAATCCGGCGATTCGGGCTCAAAACGATCCAACAGCGATCGAAGCACGCGTGGCTGCACCAGTCGAAATGAATTGACTGGTTCTATCGGTGAAAAGACCGAGACGATACGATCGATACCGGATTTTTCAATCGCCACGCGTTTGTATGCTGCCTGTGCGGTCTAAAGGAGGAAGGTTGTGACGACGGATAGTGCGAAGGAGACGCCCGATCGCATGGTTTCGGTGCGCGAGCAATTCGGCATCGACTCGAATTTGATGGTGCCGGCGTTCAGCGAGCGAGACGACCATGTACCCGACATCGATCCCGCATACCGCTTCAACGAGGAAGTCACGCTTGCGATCCTGGCAGGCTTCACGCGCAACCGGCGCGTGATGGTGCAAGGCCTGCACGGCACGGGAAAATCGACGCATATCGAGCAAGTGGCGGCGCGGTTGAATTGGCCCTGCGTGCGCGTGAATCTCGATGGCCATATCAGCCGGCTCGATCTCGTCGGCAAGGACGCGATTGTGGTGCGCGACGATCGGCAAGTCACCGAATTCCAAGAAGGCATCGTGCCGTGGGCGCTACAGCGGCCGGTTGCGTTGATCTTCGACGAGTACGATGCGGGCAGGCCTGACGTCATGTTCGTCATCCAACGCATTTTGGAGCGCGATGGCAGTTTCACGCTGCTCGATCAGAATCGGGTGATTCGCCCGCATCGTTTTTTTCGATTGTTCGCAACGACGAATACGGTCGGCCTCGGCAATCTGAACGGGCTCTATCACGGCACGCAAATGCTCAATCATGCGCAAATGGATCGCTGGAATGTCGTCGCCACGCTGAACTATCTGCCCGCCGACGAAGAAGTGGGCATCGTGCTCGCGCGCGTGCCGGAGATGGCCGACGCCGAAGGGCGCACGCTCGTCGAATCGATGGTCGGCATGGCCGCGCTGACGCGCAAGGGCTTCGCTGCCGGCGATCTCTCCACGCTGATGTCGCCGCGCACCGTCATCAACTGGGCGGAAAACTGTCAGATCTTCCGCAATCCGGAGCTCGCGTTCCGGTTGACGTTTCTGAACAAATGCGATGAATCCGAGCGGCCAATCGTCGCCGAGTATTACCAGCGCTGCTTCGACGCCGAGTTGTGCGAGGGCGCGGCGGACGGCGAGCAGCGGGGCGGCAGCGCGCCGCTATCGCATCCATGAGCGCGCCCCATGAGAAGGTAGCCGCCGCGTTGCGCAGGGAGATGCTGTGCGCGGCGGCGGCGCGCGCGTTGTCAGGCGACGCCGC
>JBQCDS010000457.1:0-5563 GCA_051961035.1 Trinickia sp.
TCGTCCACGCTGACACTGGCGGGCGCGATGATCGGCACGCCAAGCTATATGTCGCCGGAGCAGTGTGCGGGCGAGGCTATCGACGGTCGATCCGACTTGTTTTCCGCCGCCATCGTGCTCTATCAGATGCTGACGGGGCGCCGGCTATTCGTCGGGGCGTCGCACGTCCAGGTCATGCAACAGCTGATGCATGAGACGCCGCTTGCCCCATCCGCCCGCAACCCTTCGCTGCCGTCCGCGCTCGACGGCGTAGTGCTACGCGCGCTGTCCCGGAGCCCCGTCGATCGGTTTCAAACGGCGGACGCGCTGCGCACCGCATTGGTCGATGCGTTGCAAGGCGCGCTGCCGATGTCGACCGAAGGCCGCACCGTAGAGGGAGACGACTGCACGCTTTTAGAAGCGCGAACAACCAGGCCGGCCGGTTCGCTCGGCTCGGGAACGGGCGCGTGGTCCACGCCCGGCTCCGAGTCCGGCGCGTCGCTGTCCTCGCTGACGATGTGGCCGGCCGCCCTGCTCGGCTCGGTTCAGGCGCAACTCGCCGAGCAGATCGGGCCGGTCGCGCGTCTGCTCGTGCGGCGCGCGGCCGCGCGCATCGTCCCTGCGCCCGATCTACCCGCGCTCATCGCCCTACTCGCGCCGCACGTCCCATCGGACAAAGGCCGCGAGCAGTTCGTCCGCGCGTTTGCGCAAGCAACCGGCACGGGCTCGATGCATGGCATCGCGCCCTCTTCGCTTGGCTCACTGTCGTCATCATCGTCTTTATCGTCTTTATCTTCTTCATCGCTCAGCACCGACGAAGTGCGGGCCGCCGCGCGCAAGCTTGCCGTTTATCTCGGCCCCATCGCGATCATCGTCGCGAAGCGGGAAGCCACGCGCGTGTCGGATTTGCGCATGCTCCACGAGCGGCTTGCGCTGGCGATCTCGAATGAACGCGATCGCGCATCGTTCAAGCGCGATGTTGGACTGTAGCCCTAGGCGCCACAAGGAGCACGATTCATGGATTCCACCACGCTCGCCTGCGTCGCACCGATCGATGTTGCCGCGTGCTCGGTGTGCGGGGTGACGCACACGGGGCACGTGCGCCGTGAGAATCAGGATCGATTTCTGATCGATCCAAGGTCGAACCTTGTCGCGGTTGCGGACGGCATGGGGGGCCACGCCTACGGCGCGCGCGCCAGCGCGACCGCGCTCGATTGCGTCGCCGCCCGGCTCGCCGCGGATGAAGCGGCGCACGGTTCCACGCACGCCTCGTTGCCCGATGACCCGGACGCGACAGTCTACGACGCTCAAGCATGTGCGATGCGCACCGTCACGGACGCGCTAGCGCACGCTAACGCCACGCTGCACGCGATGAATCTTCGCGCATGTCTAGCGCATCGATCGATGGGCACCACATTGACCGGCATCTGGCAGCCGTCCGGTTCGGCACAACTGATCTCGCTTCACATCGGCGACAGCCGGCTCTACCGCTATCGCGACGGTGCGCTCTCGCAGTTGTCGCGCGACCAAACGCTGTATCAGCAGGCACTGGAACGCGGCGCCATCGCGGATCTGCCGCCGCGCAACGTATTGTTGCAGGCGCTTGGCCCGTTGCCGTCGATCGAGCCGGCCGTGCAAGCGCATACTTGGCTGCCCGGCGACCGCTATCTGCTCTGTAGCGACGGTTTGCATCGCGACGTCTCGCATCGCGACATCGAGGCGGTGCTCGCATCGATGCGCCCCCCCGACATCGACGACGCCTGCCGGCGCCTCGTTGAGCTCGCGCTCGTTGCGGGCGGCAACGACAACATCACCGCGGTCATTGCGTGTTTCGGCGGCGTTTAGTTCGAGGCGGGAGCGGCAGCGTCGGCTGCATCGTTGAATAGCGCGGCGACAAACGATGCATCGGGCAGGCCTGCCCATAGGTGCGCCGTTTGTGCTTGCGCGCGCCACCAAACGCTCATTCCTTGCGCGACGGTATGAAGTGGTAGGAGCGGCATCGCCGGGCCGCTCGCGTCCTGCGCATGCGCAAGCGTCAATAGTCCCGCGTCGAAATCGGCAAGGGTCGCTCGCTCATCGAGCGTCGCGAGTGCGAGCGCGCCGCACCTTTCGAACCAAGCGCGAGCATGCGCATGCCACATCGGCCATGCGCCCGGCACAACGGGCGCGGCGATCGTAAGCGGAAAGTGCCGGCCCGCACTGTCGACACTCGGCATGAGCACACCCGCCCATCCGTTCTGACCGAGCACGCCGCTGCCGAGTGCGAAGCACCACAGCGGCGCAGTCAGATAAGCATCGAGCCATGCGCGCCCGCGAGCCGCGCGGCTCGCGAGCAGTCCCGCCTGCAACATGGCGTCCCATGGCTCGACGAAGCACGCCGGCAGGCGCCGCGTCACGAAGTCGCCATTGGCGCGCAGCTTGCCGTAGCATCCAGTCATGCTAGGCGGCCCCATCACAGGTGCTCCGGACAGCGGAACTGCTCGATCGGCGTGCGCCGGAAAGGATTGACGACGCTCGTCGCGTCCAACTCGAGGACAGCCTTGCGGCCGGCCGAGCCGAACGTGAGTGTGTAGCGATCCGGTTGCGCGGTGCCTTCGAGCTTGCCCAAGTCGATCAAATGCATCAACGCCCAAGGGCCGCTCGCGTCAAACGGCGCGGCTTGCGTAGCCTGCGCCGTCGCTGACGCCGACGGATCGAACTGCGCACTCGCGCGCCCCGTATTCTTGCCGCTCGGCCATTGCAGCAGCATCGACAGCACGCCATCGTGCTTGAGCGCAACCTGTTGCCCGTCGATGTCGAGATTCAGCTGCGTCACGGCGGGGTCGAAGGAAAGCGCTCTCACGCGAAAGCGGATCGACACGTCGCGACTGCCGTCATGAAAGAACGCGTCGCGAATTTGGGCGGCGCGCTGAAACTGCATCAATGCATCGCGCGACATGCCCGCCGGCGGTGTGCCTGCGCGCCACTGCCAGCGCGGGCCGCTCGTATTCACCAGCGCGGCGAGATTCTTTTGGAAGAAATCGTCGATGAGCCCGCCTGGCGCGAATAGTTTGCCGAAGTCGTCTGCGGCCACATCGCGAGACGACCCACGAACGAAAGGGTAGCGGCCATCGAGTGCGCGGCGGCATAACGGCCCCGCGCTTGCATTCCACTGCGCATCGAGGCGCGCGCGCTCGCCGCCTTGAACGAGTGCCGTGCCTGCCTCGGCAAGCGATGCCGCAACCGGCGCGAGCGGCGCGGGAACGGTCTGGCTCGCGAGCGTCAGCTTGCCAAGCGCGTCGCCTGCGGGAGCGCTCTGGCCCAGTCTGCGCGCGGCGTCCGCTGCGTCGAGATAGACGGCGGCCTCCTTGAGCGGCGCGAGCGCACCCTCGAGGGACCCGGCCGCGCCCGGCTTGCCGGCAAGATCGTGCAAGGGTCGAAAGTGCTCGTCGACGGGAGTCGGCGCGACATGACCGGCCGGCGCATTCGGCACGAGCGTGGTCTCGCGCGCCGCCGCCACGACGAACTTGGCCAGCGGCGAATCGGGCGCGGCAAGCTGGTTGGCGACGCGCGCACCGTCGGCAAGACCGGTGATGGGTACGACGGTCACGTCGGCCAGCAGGCCGTCCCATGCGCGGATGTACGCGTCGAAGTAACGCTCGTCGAGCGCGGCGCGCAGCGCGGCGATGCCTTCGGGCGTGAGCGCCGCATCGGCGCGACCGAGCACCCAGGCGTCCATCGCGACATCGGCGAGCGCGGCATCGCGCAGCCGCGTGTATTGCGCGTAGCCGGCGCGCGTATAGGCGCCTGCCACGCCACTCGTGAGCGACGCGCCGCTTGCGCGCCCGAGGAGCAGCGGCGCGTTGGGTCCTGCCGCGTCACTCACGTTGAACGCGGGCAAGTTCGCCTGCGCGAGCGTGCGATCCACCCGGTTGCCGACACGCTCCGACAGCGGCAATTGCGCCAAGCGCGCGCGCGCCGCCGCGATGAGCGTGTCGTCGAGTGGCAGCGACGGATCGAAGTGCGACTTGTCGAACAGCGCGGCGAGGTGTGCATCGAGCGCGCTCTTTTGCGCCGGACTCGCATCGCCCGCGAGCGCTGGCACGAGATGCGCCCGCAGCACAGCGGCATCGAAATGACGCGCGTCGCCGAGCATCAGGTAGGCGCGCAAGGCTTGGTAGCGATACGCTTCCGGCGTCGACGCATGTCCCGAATCCTCGTCTCGCAACGCCTGCACGAGCTTGCCCACCGCGAGGGGCAGCAAGGTCTGATCGAGCAGGCGCCGATACGTCACGCGAGCTTGCTCGCCGAGCTTGTCGCCCTGATAAAGCCAGAGCCTTGTCAGCCACGGCACCGGCTTTCCGGCATCCGCGTAGCCGCCGGGCAGGGCACGCGCCGCATCCAGTAGCGGCAGCACCGCGAGGGGGCCGGAGGCGGCGTTCGCCTCGCGCGCCAGTTGTCCGACGTGCCGGGTCTGTTGCTCGAACTCGGCGACGTAGGCGCGGTTGCGCTGGTAGCTCACCGCCATGCACGCCAGCGCAAGCATCGATACGACGCCGATCGAGGCCAGCGCGCCGCGTCGCAGCCATGCGCTGCATCGCTCGAAGCGTACGTTGGCACCCACCAGCCCGGCCTCGGCGATGACGACATCCTTGAGCAGCCGGTTGATGAAATACGCTCGCCCCGACGCGTCGCGGTTGTACTCGACATCGCGCCGCAAACCAAGCGATTGCGCGATAGCGCTGATCGCGCGATCGATCGGGCGCCCGTGCTGGGTGCCGCTCGTGAAGTACACACCGCGCAGAAGCGGCGACGCCTCGAAGCGCGTCCCGCGGAACGCGCCGTCGAGAAAGCGGCCCAACGCCGGCTTCAAACCCGCGAACTGTTGGGCGAAGCCAAATACGAGGGCGCGCCGCCGCACGTCCGCTTCGCGCTGCATGCGCTGCAGCACACGCGCCTGCAACCGCGCGCCGAGGGCATCGAACTCGGCTTGGAACGCGGCAAGCGATGCTGCTGCGCCGTCGCTCGCACGCGTCGATTCGTCGAACGGGAACGTCATGCCCCAGACTTGGTTGCGCTCCCCTTCGCCGAGATCGTCGAAGAACTCCGTGAAGCCCGCCAACAGATCGCACTTCGTCACGACAACGTAGACCGGAAAGCGCACCCCCAGCCGTGCGCCCAAATCGGTGAGCCGGCTTCGGATGGCGCGGACATGCGCATCGCGCGCGGCATCGTCCTGGCTGACCAGGTCCGCCGCTGAAACCGTCACGATGACACCATTCAACGGCCGCCGAGGCCGGTACTTGCGCAGCAGTTGCAGAAATCCCGCCCACGCCGATTCGTCCGCTTGCGCATCGCTGTCTTGCGTCGTGAAGCGGCCGGCTGTGTCGACCAGCACCGCATCGTCGGTGAACCACCAGTCGCAGTGACGCGTGCCGCCGACGCCGCCTATCGCCTCGGCGCCGAGCTTTTCGCGCAACGGGAAATGCAGGCCCGAATGGGCGAGTGCCGTGCTCTTGCCGGTACCCGGCGCGCCGATGAACATGTACCACGGCAACTGGTACACCCAGTGGCGGCCGCCAGCGCCTTTCATGCGCGCCTGACG
>JBQCDS010000458.1:0-4015 GCA_051961035.1 Trinickia sp.
GTCATTCTAAAAGTCGTGAGCACGAATATCTGCGGGTCCGACCAGCACATGGTGCGCGGCCGTACCACCGCGCCGGTCGGTCTCGTGCTCGGCCACGAGATCACGGGCGAAGTGGTCGAAGTAGGGCGCGATGTGGAAACGCTCAAGCTCGGCGACCTCGTCTCGGTGCCGTTCAACGTCGCGTGCGGCCGTTGCGCGATGTGCAAGGAGCAGCACACGGGCGTGTGCCTGACGGTGAACCCTTCGCGCGCGGGCGGCGCGTATGGCTATGTCGACATGGGCGGGTGGATCGGGGGGCAAGCCGAATACGTGCTCGTGCCGTACGCCGATTTCAACTTGCTCAAGTTCCCGGACCGCGACCAAGCGATGTCGAAGATCCGCGATCTGACGTGCTTGTCGGATATCTTGCCCACCGGTTATCACGGCGCCGTGACGGCGGGCGTGAAGCCGGGCTCGACCGTCTACATCGCCGGCGCGGGCCCGGTCGGCATGGCGGCGGCGGCGTCGGCGCGCTTGCTGGGCGCGGCCGTGACGATCGTCGGCGACATGAACGCCGAACGTCTGGCGCATGCGAAGGCGATGGGCTTCGAGGTGGTCGATCTATCGAAGGATGCCTCGCTCGGCGAGCAGATCGAGCAGATTCTGGGTACGCCCGAGATCGATTGCGCGGTGGATTGCGTGGGCTTCGAAGCGCATGGCCACGGTTCGTCGGGGCACTCGCAAGAGGCGCCCGCGACGGTGCTGAACTCGCTGATGGAAATCACGCGCCCGGCCGGCGCGATCGGCATCCCGGGCTTGTATGTGACGGACGATCCCGGTGCGAAGGACAGCGCCGCACAGCATGGCAGCTTGAGCATTCGCTTCGGCCTGGGCTGGGCGAAGTCGCACTCGTTCCATACCGGCCAGACGCCGGTGCTCAAGTACAACCGCAACTTGATGCAGGCGATTTTGTTCGATCGGCTGCCGATCGCGAAGATCGTGAACGTGTCGGTGATTTCGCTCGACGATGCGCCCGAAGGCTATAAGCAATTCGATGGCGGCGCGGCGCGCAAGTTCGTCATCGATCCGCACGGCTTGCTGAAAGCCGCGTAAGGCCAAGGGTCGCCCCCGAGCCGCCGAACGTTCGGTTCAATCCACGCGAACCGGCGATTCGGCGTGCTGCACGAGCGGCGCGATTTGCTCGCGCCGTTCCCGCGTCGGCGACATGCCGAACGCATCGCGATAGCTCTTGCTGAAATGGCAAGCCGATTGAAAGCCGCACGCCATCGTGATGGCCATGATCGACATGTCGGTCTGCAAGAGCAGTTCGCGCGCGCGGCGCAGGCGCAGCGTGAGGTAATAGTGCGTCGGCGTCATGCCGATGTGCTCGTGAAACAGGCGCTGCAATTGGCGCTGCGACATGTTCGCGAAGCGCGCGAGCTCTTCGCGCGAGAGCGGCTCCTCGATGTTGCTCTCCATCAATGCAATCACTTCGAACAGCGACTTGTTCGCCGAGCCGAGCCGTGCGATCAACGGTATGCGCTGCTGCGCGCTGGCATCGCGCACGTGCTCCACGATGAACTGTTCCGCGATCTGTGTGACGCGCGCAGTGCCCACCCGCGGGCTGATGAGATCGAGCATCATGTCGAGCGGTGCTACACCGCCCGTGCACGTGACACGGTCACGATCGATCACGAACAGCTCGCGCAAAAATTGCGTCCGAGGAAACTCTTCCTTCAGCGCCGTCATGTTTTCCCAATGAATGGCGCAGGTATAGCCGTCGAGCAGGCCGGACTTGGCAAGCGCATACGTGCCGGTGCATAGGCCGCCGAGCGCCACGCCCATGCGCGCGAAACGGCGCAGTGTTGCCAGATGTTCGGGTGTGGTCAGTCGCTGGACATCGACGCCGCCGCATACGAAAACGAGGTCGGGCGTGCCGATGTTATCCGACGCTTCCGTATCGACGCAAAGGCCGTTGCTTGCCATGACCGAGCGGCCGTCCGGGCTGATGACGGACCACGTATAGAGCGTTTGTCCGCTCAAATAGTTGGCCATGCGGAGCACTTCGATCGCGCTTACGAACGCGATCATCGTGAATTTCGGAAGCGGCATGAACGCGAAATGCGCCAGCGACGCCTTGCGGTCTTGCAGCATGTGACCGCTCCCCCTTTTCTCGAACGGAGTTGGGCCCAAGCTTGGGCTACCCCATTATGGGCGGCGCGCGAGCAACAAGCCATGCGACCAAACCCTAGGCGTGGCAGGCGACGATGGGGTCGTGTTCGATGCCTGCACGATGGGTTCGGCGACTTGCGATAAATGGACGTGCATGTCGCAAATGATAAAGAAGACGGCTAAATTCATACGTCGAGCGGCAATCCGAACGGCAAGAATAGCGTCGTCAAGGGCCTCGTTGCACAGATGCCGAAAACCAGGCACGGCAGGCCCACGGTCTTGCACTTCGCCCACTCTCACTGTCACGGATACGCTAATGTCGAACACCCAGCCCTTTTTCTCGCAGGCTCTTCCCCAGCGCGACTCGTCGGTCCAGGGCGCCATTCTGAGGGAACTCGAGCGGCAGCAGTCTCAGGTGGAACTGATCGCCTCGGAGAACATCGTGTCGCGCGCCGTTCTCGAAGCCCAAGGCTCCGTGCTGACGAACAAATACGCCGAGGGCTATCCCGGCAAGCGTTATTACGGCGGTTGCGAATTCGTCGACGAAGTGGAAGCGCTCGCGATCGACCGCGTGAAGCAGTTGTTCGGCGCTCAGTATGCGAACGTGCAGCCGCATTCGGGCGCGCAAGCGAACGGCTCGGTCATGCTCGCGCTAGCCAAGCCCGGCGATACGGTGCTCGGCATGTCGCTGGACGCCGGCGGCCACCTGACGCACGGCGCGAAGCCTGCGTTGTCGGGCAAGTGGTTCAACGCCGTTCAGTACGGGGTGAATCGCGACACGATGCTGATCGACTACGACCAGGTAGAGGCGCTGGCGCATGAGCACAAGCCGAGTCTCATCATCGCCGGTTTCTCGGCCTATCCGCGCAAGCTCGACTTCGCACGCTTCCGTGCGATCGCCGATGCGGTTGGCGCGAAGCTGATGGTCGACATGGCGCACATCGCGGGCATCATCGCGGCCGGTCGTCACGCGAATCCGATCGAGCACGCGCATGTCGTCACTTCCACGACGCACAAGACGCTGCGCGGCCCGCGCGGCGGCTTCGTGCTGACGAACCACGAAGATATCGCGAAGAAGATCAACTCGGCCGTGTTCCCGGGGCTGCAAGGCGGCCCGCTCATGCATGTCATCGCCGGCAAGGCGGTTGCATTCGGCGAAGCGCTGGCCGATGAATTCAAGACGTACATCGATCGCGTGCTGGCGAACGCCCAGTCGCTCGGCGAAGTGCTGAAGGGCGGCGGCGTCGATCTCGTCACGGGCGGCACCGACAACCATCTGCTGCTCGTCGATCTGCGTCCGAAGGGCTTGAAGGGCACGCAGGTCGAGCAAGCGCTCGAGCGCGCCGGCATCACCTGCAACAAAAACGGGATTCCGTTCGACACCGAGAAGCCGACGATTACCTCGGGCGTGCGGCTCGGCACGCCGGCCGGCACGACGCGCGGGTTCGGGACGGAAGAGTTCGCCCGCATCGGGCATCTGATCCTGCAAGTGTTCGAAGCGCTGCGCGCCAACCCGGAAGGCGATCGCGACACCGAACAGCGCGTGCGCCGCGAGATTTTCGCGCTGTGCGAACGCTTCCCGATCTACTGACTCGATTTCCCACGGAGACACCACGATGCAACCGCAATTGCCGATCAACGTCGATCCCGATACCGGCGTATGGACGACCGATGCGCTGGCGATGCTGTACGTGCCGCGCCATTTCTTCACGAACAATCACGTTGCCGTCGAGGAAGCGCTGGGCCGCGACGCGTATGCCGAGATTCTGTACAAGGCCGGCTATAAGTCCGCTTACCACTGGTGCGAGAAAGAGGCGAAGCAGCATGGCCTGACGGGCATGGCCGTGTTCGAGCACTACTTGAA
>JBQCDS010000459.1:0-5553 GCA_051961035.1 Trinickia sp.
ACTCGAACCCTCGCATGCCGGAATCAAAATCCGGTGCCTTGACCAACTTGGCGACTCCCCTACACTGACTCTGAGCTTCGTCGGGCCTGCGGGACAGCCCCGACGATGCGAAACCTATGACGCGAAATCGAAGAGTGGATGGATATCCAAACTCGTTGCCACGGCGCCGGCCCATCCTTCGGGCAACTTCGCTTGCGCCGCTTTCGCTTCGGCGATGCTTCGGAACGCGGCAAATACACTCGACCCCGATCCGGTCATTCGCGCCGGCGCAATGGGTTCAAACCATTCAAGCACCCGCGCGACTTCCGCGTATTTTCCCACGACAACGGGCTGCATGTCATTCCGGCCGTAGCTTTCTGGCCATCTTGCGCTGCAGCTTTGCTGTGCAAGAAAGTCCGTAATTGTGACTGCTTCCGAGTCTCTTGTCAACGACTTATCTGAAAAAATCGCTGCCGTCGGAACATGCACCCCGGGGGCGACCACCAGGAAATGGCGCGGCGGCAATTGTACTGCCTCGAGCGCCTCTCCGACGCCCTGCGCGAACGCGTTTTTCCCGAACACGAAAAACGGCACGTCGGCACCGAGTTGCAATGCCAATGATTGCAGCACATCGCGGGGGAGATTCACCTTCCAGAGCCGGTTGAGCGCGAGCAGCGTGGTGGCGGCGTCCGAGCTGCCGCCGCCGAGTCCGGCGCCCATCGGCAATCGCTTGTCGATCTCGATGTCCGCGCCGAGTGCCGTGCCCGTGTGCGCCTTGAGCAGCATGGCGGCGCGCACGACGAGGTCGCTCGCCTCCGGCACGCCGGGCACGTCGGTCTTGCGTCGCACGAGCCCGTCTTCGCGCAGCGTGAAATGCAGGACGTCGCCCCAATCGATTAACTGGAACACCGTCTGTAGCGCGTGATAGCCATCCGGCCGGCGGCCTGTGATGTGCAAGAACACATTGAGCTTGGCGGGGGCCGCGCAGTCGCGCAGCGAGTCGGACGTTTCAATCATGTGAGAAGGCAGTGAGGCGGATGCGCTGGGACACTGACACGCGTACCGATGCTTGCGCTGGCGCGCTCAGCGATCCAGCACCAGCTTGATATCGAGCGAAGGGTCTTGCCGCGTCAGATCGACGCGCTTGACGCCCGTCGCCGGCGCATCGGCGTACGCGAGATATTGAATCGTCCAGCCTTCCTGGTCGATCTCTTTCACTCGCGAGCTATGCGTCGGATCGACGATCGTCTTGGCGTGCGATGTGGGAGCGGGCGACGATTCGAGCCAATACCGCAGCCCTTCGATCGGCAGGGAGAAGCCGAGCGTGCGCTCCATCAGATCGTTCACGTTTTCGGCCGTGACCGGTTGCCGGTTCGGCACTTCGAGCGTGGCCGATGCGGGCGAGGACGTGACGATCGCAAGCGTCTGCCCGAACGGGTTCAGAAGCTGCAGCGTGACGGTGTCGCCCTGCTGCTCCCAATCGAAGTTGCCGTAGGCGTCGCGCGGCTTCCCGTATTGATCGATGTAGCGGACCGAAAAGCGGCCGTGATAGGCGTGCATCGTCTGCGTCGAGAGCTCGGGTGTGGCGTTCGATGTCGAAGGGCCATGCGTCGGACTCACCGCGCAGCCTGCGAGCGAGACGGCGAACGCGACCGCGACGGACAGCGCCGCACGGCGTGCGGGCGCAACGAAGGGGGAATTGAGCAAAGACGAAACCTGCATCACAGATCGTTGGCGTTCACTTGAAAGCGTTCGAGCGTCTTGACGAGCGTGCTGTTGTCCGGCTCGAGCTTGCGCGCGCGGCGCCATGCTTCGAGCGCTTGCTTTTGCTCGCCGCTCTTCCACAGCACTTCGCCAAGGTGTGCGCCGATTTCGGCGTTCGGCTGGATGTCGTAGGCGCGCTTGAGCAGCTTCGCCGCATCGGCTGTATCGCCCTTGCGGTACTTGACCCAACCGAGGCTGTCCATGATGAAGGCATCGTTCGGCGCGAGTGCCGATGCCTTCTCGATCAGCTTGTCGGCTTCGTCTAGGCGCTGATTCCGATCGGCAAGCGAGTAGCCGAGCGCGTTGTAAGCCTGGGGATTGTCGGGCTGCTCTTGCATGACCTTGCGCAGCACGCTTTCCATGACGTCGTAGTGGCCGTTTTTCTCGGCCGCCATCGCGTAGTCGTACTGGATCTCCGGATCGCTCGGGAAGGCCGCGTTCGCCTCCTGTAGGCGGGACTCCGCGTCACGGTAGCGCTTCGCGTCGAACAAAATCGCGGCGTCCGTGCGATCGATCGCCGCCTGCTCGCGCGGATCGTCCGTTCGGATATCGGCCAGCATTTTGCGCGCGTCGTCGATCTTGCCGTTCTTGGCCATCAACTGCGCGCGCGTCACGCGCGCCGTGACGTACTGCGGGCTCGAGGACGGAACCTTGTCGAGCCAGGTCGCTGCTTCGTCGTCGTGCTTTTGCTCCAACGCGAGCTGGGCGAGGTACAGGTAGGCCTGCCCCGGGTCGGCGCCCGGCGTTTGCTCCGTCAACTCGGCATATTGCTTCAGATACTTCCGAGCCGCATCGTATTGCTTTTGCTGAACCTTGATGAGACCGAGCGCGAGCAGCGGCATCGGATCTTTTGCATCCATCGCGCGCAAAGCCTCGAACTGCTTTTGCGCGTCGTCGAGCCGGTCGCCCGACAGGTAGAGCTGCGCCAGCGCGAGCCGCGCCTCGCGTTCCTTCGGATTTTGCTTGACGTACGACTCGAACGACGCGATCGCTTCCTTGCGTTCATCGGGGCCCATCTGGCCGAGCGCAAGCGCTGCCGGGAGGAAATCGGGCTTGAGCTTCAACGCACGCTCGAACGCTGCGCGCGCACCGGGGCGGTCGTCGGCAAGCAACTGCTGCCGGCCGATCGCGAGTTGCGCCTCGGGGCGATCCATATCGTTCTTCAGCAAGTCCTGCAGCACTTGCAGGCCGCCTACGCGATTCGGGCCGCGCGAGATCAATGTTTGCAGTGCCATCAAGGCGCCGCCACGGTTTTCGGGCGATACTTTCGCCAGTTCGCTCGCGAGCATCGGCTCGGCTTGGTCGGGCTTGCCCGACAAGACGAGCAGCGAGGCGTCGAGCTGCAAGGCCCGCTCGGAATGCGGCGCGTACTCGCGCCAAAGCTGCGCGGCCGCCAGGGCGTCCGAGGGGCTTTGCGCCGCTAGTGCGATCTCCGCGGCGCGTTGCGCCATGCGCGGATCGTGCGTGTCGCGGGCGAGCGCGAGATAGGTTTGATACGCCGGGGCGGGCTCGCCGCGCTGCAAGGCGATTTCCGCCGCCAGCACCTGGAACACGATTTGGCTCGTCAGCGGGACGTCCGGCAGATCCTTCTTTTCTTGCGGCAGCGAGGGCCCGAACAGATCCATGGCGCTCGCGCCGCTGTCGTCCGACGGCGACGGGCCCTGAGCATGCGCGGGCAGCGCGGCCAACGTCCAAGCGCACAGCACGGCGCCGACGATGCGGCCCGCCGGCATCGTGCGCCGAGCGGGGCGGGCGCCGACCGGGCGCGAGAAAAGCTGCTTGAGGGACAAAATCATGGAGATCCGTTCGAGGTTTCGGTCGATTGTAACGCGCTCGCTACAATACACGCAGAATTGGACCATGCAAGTTACACACCCATTGCCCCCATCGCCTTATGCCCGAGCTGCCAGAAGTTGAAGTGACCCGGCGTGGCATCGAGCCGTACGTCACAGGCCGCCGAGTCCAGCGCGTCGACATACGCACGCTCGCCCTGCGCTGGCCCGTGCCCGCCGATCTCGCGCGCACGCTCGCACGGCAAGCCGTGCGAAAGGTCGAGCGGCGCGGCAAGTACCTGCTGTTCGAAATCGACGCGGGCTGGTTCATCGTCCATCTCGGTATGACCGGCACGCTGCGCGTGCTGACGCACGAGCAGGCGAGCGAGCCCGCCAAACATGACCACATCGATTGGATCTTCGATGACTTCGTGCTGCGCTACCGCGATCCGCGCCGGTTCGGCGCCGTGCTGTGGCACGCGCGCGCCGACGGGGACGTGACATCGCACCCCTTGCTTGCGAGCCTCGGCGTCGAGCCATTCAGCGACGAGTTTAGCGGCGCGCTGATTTTTCGTCGCACGCGCGGGCGCACGGCTTCGATTAAGCAGCTGCTGCTGGCCGGCGAGATCGTCGTGGGAGTGGGGAACATCTATGCTTCGGAGAGCCTGTTTCGCGCGGGCATCCGGCCCACCACGCCCGCGGGCCGAGTTTCGCTCGCGCGCTGCGAGCGCCTGGCGCAAGCCGTGCGGGTAACGCTGGCCGCCGCCATCGAGCGCGGCGGCAGCACCTTGCGCGACTTCGTCGGCAGCGATGGGGCCAGCGGGTATTTCCAACTCGATTGCTTCGTCTATGATCGCGCCGGCGAGCCGTGTCGCGTGTGCGGCACGCCGATTCGCCAAATCGTGCAAGGTCAACGCTCCACCTATTACTGCGCGCGCTGCCAGCGCTAACCTCGTTTCGCTCATGTCCGCTTCTCCGATTCTCGCGGGGCACCCCGCCGCGCCGCTTCAAGCGGCTTTCGCCACGCAACTGATCGCATGGCAGCGCCTGCATGGGCGTCACGATCTGCCCTGGCAGAACACCCGAGATCCCTATCGGATCTGGCTGTCCGAAATCATGCTCCAGCAAACGCAGGTTTCAACCGTCATCCCCTATTACGCAAAATTTCTGGCGCGCTTTCCCGACGTCGCCGCGTTGGCCGCCGCGCCGGTCGACGATGTCATGGCGTTGTGGGCGGGGCTTGGCTACTACTCTCGCGCGCGCAACTTGCATCAATGCGCACGAGCCGTCATGGAGCGACACGGCGGCGTGTTCCCGGCCGCGCCCGAGGATCTGGCCGAGTTGCCGGGCATCGGGCGTTCGACGGCTGCGGCGATCGCATCGTTTGCCTTCGGGGCGAGGGCGACGATTCTCGACGGCAACGTCAAGCGCGTACTCGCGCGCGTATTCGGCATCGAAGGCTTTCCGGGCGAAAAGCGCGTCGAAAAAGCGATGTGGTCGTTGGCCGAAAGCTTGATGCCGGGCGCGCAGGCATCCGATGACGATGTGAGCGCCTACACTCAGGGGCTCATGGATCTGGGCGCGACGCTGTGCGTGCGCGGTAAGCCCGACTGCGCGCGTTGTCCGTTCGCGTCCGAGTGCGTCGCGCGCGCGACGGGGCGCCAGCGCGAGTTGCCGGCGGCGCGGCCGAAGAAGGCGGTGCCGACGCGACGTACGTGGATGCTTGTGATGCGCGACGGCGAGCGCGTGCTGCTTGAGCGGCGGCCGCCGTCGGGCATCTGGGGCGGGTTGTGGAGTTTGCCGGAGGCGGCCGACGAAGCCGCGCTAGCCGAGCGAGCGCGTGCGTTCGGCGTGGCGCAAGGATTACAGCGCTTGACGCCGATCACGCACACGTTCACGCATTTCAAGCTCGACATCGAGCCGCGCTGCGGCGATGTCTGCGATGCCCCGGGAGCCGGGCGCGTCGAGCGCGTCGAGGCGCGCGACGATGGCACGGCGTGGGTGCCGCTTGCGCAAATCGACGATTACGGTGTGCCTG
>JBQCDS010000460.1:0-8917 GCA_051961035.1 Trinickia sp.
CAAAACTACGTGCAACTCGCGGCGCACGGGCTCACGCTGTGGGACGTGCCGCAAAGCCGCGTCGAGAAAGACCTCGAACAGTGGGAGCCGATCACGGCCTGGGCCGCGAAAAAGTGAGGCCCGGGTAACGGGCCGCTGGCTTTTAGGTCCAGCTCTGAACGGGCACGTGGCCGCGGCTGCTCTTTTGCTTGTTGTGTTCGTCGACGAACACGAGCTTCGGCTCCCAGCCTGCCTTGACCTCGGCCTCGTCCACCATCGCGAACGCCGCGATGATGACGAGATCGCCCAATTGCGCCCGGCGCGCCGCCGAACCGTTCAGCGAGATCATGCCGCTGCCGCGTTCGCCACGGATCGCGTAGGTCGAAAAACGCTCGCCGTTGTTGACGTTCCAGATATCGATGCGCTCGTTTTCGACGATGCCCGATGCGTCGAGCAAGTCTTCGTCGATCGCGCACGAGCCTTCGTAATGAAGCTCGCAATGCGTCACGACGGCGCGGTGAATCTTCGATTTCAACATGTGTCGCTGCATGGTCATTTCCTTACTTCGATTCAGAAAAGGGGTGCCGTTAAACCTCGAGGTTGTCGATGAGGCGCGTCGTTCCGAGCTTGGCCGCCGCAAGTACGACGAGCGGCGCGTCAGCGTCCTGCGCGCCGGGCGCGATCAGATTCGAGCGCTTGCGCACGGCCACATAGTCGGGCTGCCAGCCGCGTGCCGATAGGCTGTCGAGCGCCTCGCGCTCGATCGCGGCGAAGTCGCGCCGGCCCGAAAGCACGGCCTCGCGCACGCGCGCGAGCGTCGCGGCCAGCATCGGCGCCTCGGCGCGTTCGGCTTCGCTCAGAAACCGATTGCGCGAACTCAAGGCGAGGCCGTCGGTATCGCGCACCGTTTCGGCGGCCACGATGTCGGTCGGCAGGGCGAACTGCTGGCACATCTCCCGCACGATCATGAGTTGCTGGTAATCCTTTTTTCCGAACACGGCGACGCGCGGCTGCACGCACGACATCAGCTTCATGACGACCGTGCACACGCCCGTGAAGAAGCCGGGGCGGAATTCGCCTTCGAGGATGTCGCCCAGATCGTGCGGCGGATGTAGACGATACTCCTGCGGCTGCGGATACATGTCGCGCTCGGTCGGCGCGAACAGCACGTAGACGTTTTCCTTCTGCAGTTTTTCGATGTCGGCTTCGAGCGTGCGCGGATATTTGTCGAAGTCTTCGTTCGGCCCGAACTGCAGACGATTGACGAAGATGCTCGCGACGACCGGATCGCCGTGTTGACGCGCGAGACGCATCAGCGACAGATGGCCTTCGTGCAGATTGCCCATCGTCGGGACGAAGGCCGTGCGGTTCTGGCCGCGCAACTGGTCGCGCAATTCATGGATCGAGCTGATGACTTTCATGATGGCTTCATGATGGCAATACTCAGGCGCGACGCCGTGCAGTTGAAGGCGCGCCGATTGTAGTGGATTTGACGGCGCGTGACATGTCGGTGTCCTAAAGCGTCGTCGACGAAGGGTGACGCGCCGCTCGCCGGTTATGCCGGCAAGTACGCGAGACGTACGTAAATCGGGGCGAACGGTTCGGGCTGCGTGATTTCGATCAGCGATTCGCGCGCCAGTTCGAGCATGGCGATGAAATTCACCACGACGACGGGCACGCCCCGCGTCACGTCGAAAAGCTCGGAAAATTCGACGAACCGCACATTCTGCAAACGCCGCAGAATCGAACTCATATGCTCGCGCACCGAAAGTTCTTCGCGCGATATTTTGTGATGCTGCACGAGCTTGGCGCGTTTGAGCACATCGGCCCAGGCCGCGCGAAGATCGTCCATCCCCACATCGGGGAACCGCGGCGCCATGGCCTGCTCGATGTAGACCTCGGCGCGCAGAAAATCGCGTCCGAGCTGCGGCAGCTCATCGAGCCGTTGCGCCGCGAGTTTCATGCGCTCGTATTCGAGCAAGCGTCGCACGAGTTCGGCGCGCGGATCCTCGGGCTCTTCGCCCGTATCGGCCTTCTTCACCGGCAGCAGCATGCGCGACTTGATCTCGATCAGCATCGCGGCCATCAGTAGATACTCGGACGCGAGCTCGAGATTCGTCTTGCGCAACTGCTCCACATAGCCCAGGTACTGCGCCGTCACATCGGCCATGGGGATGTCGAGCACGTTGAAGTTCTGCTTGCGGATCAGATACAGCAACAGGTCGAGCGGGCCTTCGAACGTTTCGAGGAACACCTCGAGCGCGTCGGGCGGGATGTACAAATCCTGCGGCAGCTTGAACAGCGGCTCGCCGTACAGGCGTGCGAAAGCGATGCCGTCGACGGTATCGGGCGTCGTATCTCTCGCGGGGGCGGTCAGCGCCGCGTCAGACGCTTCCCCCCGGTGCCCTTCGTCGGCGGCGGTCACGTTCAGAAGTTCTGGTAGTAGACGTACGGCGTTTGCTTCACGCGCGAATGCTGTTGCTGCGAACGCTCGTCGAGATCGATCGGCCGCTTGTCCCACAAGAGCGCACGGCCGCGGCGCTGTTCGTCTTCGAGCGTCGGCTTTTGCTGTTTGAGCTGATTGATGAACTGCGTAATGTCCGACTGGTACATGATTCGGTGATCCTGAAAATGGGGACACGAGCGACGCGAGGCGTCGCCTCCAGCAAAATGCGATTTTAGCGCATGCGCTCCCGAGCGGAACACCGGACGCCGGGCGGCGTCGAAAGCGGACGCTTGCGTGGGCCCGCAGGCGGCATCGGCACAGGCCGATCATCGCTTCGTCCGATCGCTCGTCGGCGAATGGCTCGATGCGCGGCCGTTATGGTCAAATGTCCGCGTTCGCCGGTGTTTGTCGTTGCCGTTTGCCGTTGTCGCTTGTCGCTTTCCGCTTGTCGCTTTCCGCTTGCCGAATGTGGCTCGATCTTGGGAGATCCTGTTTGCGGGGAACCGTGTTCGTCTCGTCTCGCACTGCGCAGCTGCCGGTTCGGCCGGTATTGCCGCTTTGGCCCTCGCTCGTGCTCGGCGCATGGCTGGCATTGGCATCGATGCCGGCCTTGGCGAAATACGACGTCACGATCGATGCGCCGCGTGCCATGCGCAAGCTACTCGAAAAGCATCTCGATCTTGCGCGCTTCGCCAAGCGAGACGACGTAACCGGCGACCAATTCGACTTCCTCGTCACCGCCACGCCTCAGCAAGTGCGTGACCTGGCCGCCACCGACGGCTACTTTTCTCCGATCGTGCGCACCGACGTGCGCACCGGCAGCAAAGGCCTCAAGGCCGTCACGGTGCACGTCGATCCGGGGCCGCGCACGATGGTTTCGTCAGTCCAACTGACGTTCGACGGCCCCGTTCGCACCGAGGAGCCCAAGCGCGAGAACGCGGCGCGGTTCGCTTTTTCGCTGCACCCGGGCGATCCCTTCACCGAGGGAGCATGGACCGATGCGAAGGAAGCGGCGCTGAAGGCCTTGCAAGCGCGCCGCTATCTCGGCGCGAAGATCGAGCGCTCGCAAGCGCGTATCGATCCGCATACCCGGCAGGCCGTGCTGACAGTCGCGTTTTCCAGCGGCCCGACGTTCACGTTCGGCGCGCTCGACGTCTCGGGGGTGCGGCGCTATCCGGGCCGTATCGTGACGAACGTGAATCCCATTTCGGTTGGCGAAATCTACGACACCGAGCGCGTCGAGGAACTGCAACGGCAATTGCAAAACACGCCGTACTACGCGAGCGTTGCGATCGACGTCGACAGCGACGTCACGAAGCCGAACGAAACCCCGGTCCATGTGAAGGTGAGCGAGTACCCCTACAACAACTTGCGCGGCGGCGTCGGCTACGCGACCGATACCGGTGCGCACGTGCAAGGTTCCTATACGTACCTCAATACGTTCGGCGCGGCATGGCCGGTATCGGTGCAGGGCCGGCTCGATCAGATTCAGCAGTATGGGCAGATCCAACTATCGATGCCGCCTGGCCAACGTGGCTGGGTCAACAGCGCGCTCGCGTCCTACACCAATACGCAAGTGTCCGACACGCGCATCTACAGCGCGCGGGCCGGTTTGCAGCGAGCACGCACAGCGCAGTTCATCGATTACAACTATTCGCTTCAGTACTACGCCGACCGCCTGGATCAAAACGCAGCGGGCCCGACGACGAGCCACGCACTGGTGCCGCAGTGGTCGTGGACGCGCCGCAACGTCGACGATCAGCTGTTTCCGCGCAAGGGCAATCTCATCCATGTCGAAGCGGGCTTCGCCGTGAGGGGTGCCGCGACGGATCAGACATTCGTTCGGGCGTATGCGCGCGCGCAGCAATACGTGCCGCTCTTCAAACGCGACTTGTTTCTGATGCGCGCAGAACTGGGCGGCGTGTTCACGACCGGCGGTTCGAGCGGTATTCCGGCATCGCTGCTGTTCCGCGCGGGCGGCTCCAATTCCGTGCGCGGTTACGGCTTTCAAAGCATCGGCAACAATGTGGACGGCTCCGTGCTGCCCACCAAGTACCTTGTCACGGCCACGGCCGAATACCAGCACTGGTTCACGCACGATTGGGGGGCAGCGGTCTTTTACGATATCGGCACGGCGACGGACGCCTGGCACGAGCGCGTCTTTTACCCGGGCGTGGGCGCCGGCGTGCGCTGGCGCAGCCCCGTCGGTCCGATCAATGTCGATTTGGCCTACGGTACACGCAATCGCAGCGTGCGGCCGTATTTGACGCTCGGCCTAGCGTTCTGACATCGGCAAGCGCTAAGGCCACCGCATGACGCACGATTCGCCGCCACCGCCGCATGATGACGCCCCGCACGCTGCTGCGCCGCAGGCGGGCGGAGCCGGTGCGCCCCCGCCAGCGAGCGAGCCCGGCGAGCCGCACGAGCCAGGAGCGCCCCGGCGCAGGCGGCGAGGCTGGCGTGTGCTTGCGTGGACAGCCCTCGCGCTGGCGTTCACGCTCGTTTTAGCCGGCGCGGGGCTCTATGGCGCGCTCGCCACGGAGCCCGGCGCACGGCTCGTGTGGCGGGCCGCCGTGGCCGCGATGGCGCCGCGGCTGTCGGGCCGCTTCGAAGGCGGCACGATCGCGCACGGCGTGCGGCTCACCGATGTGCGATGGCACGAGCCGGCCTCCGCGGCCGGCGTGCCGCCAACCGATATCCGGATCGATCGCCTGTCGGGCCGATGGGCGCTGACGCGCTCGCCTTGGCGGTTGACTGTCACCACGCTGGAGGCCGGCACGATCGACGCACGGCTGGCGCCTTCGACGAGCAAGCCGCCGATGCGGTTGCCCACCGATTTGCGCCTACCGATCCAACTCGACGTACGCGCGCTCGTTGTCGACAAGCTGCGCGTGCACAATGGCTCCGCGACGACCGAGATCGATCGGATCAGCGCCCACGCGCACAGCGACGGCCGCCACCACATGCTGTCGATCGACGGCTTGGATACGGCCTATGGGGCGCTCGCGGCCCAGCTTGCGCTCGATGGGCTGCGGCCGTTCCCGCTTAGCGGTGCACTCTCGGTCTCCGGTTCGGTTGACGGCACGCCGGCTCGGCTGCAAGCGCATGTGTCGGGTACGCTCGAATCGCTTGCGGCCGATGTGACCGCCAGCGGGAGCAAGCTGACCGGCCGCGCGCACATCGAAGCGATGCCGTTCGCGCCCGTCCCGCTCAAGCGAGCGACGATTGCCGTCGATCATGTCGATCCGCGCGTGCTTGCCGCCGGCGCGCCGCAGGCCGATCTATCGCTTGCGGCGACGCTCGCGCCGGTGCCGGGCGCCGGGCTGTTCGTCGTCGCGGGGCCCGTCACGATCGTCAATGCGAAACCCGGCCCACTCCGCGCGCATCGCTTGCCGCTCGTCGAGGCGCGCGCCGACGTGCGCCTCGACGCTCGCGCTCAGCGGCTCGAGCACGTCGACGTCCGGCTTCTTGGCGGCGCCGCGCTCAAGGGAAGCGGAACCTTCGCGCACGGGCGCGGGCGCTTGGACTTGACCGCCAGCGCGCTCGATTTGACGACGTTCACGTCTTACGTCCGGCCGACCGCCCTCGCCGGGCCGATCGGCATCGGAATCGATGGCGCGACGCAATCGCTCTCGCTCGACTTGGCCGATGCGCAAGCGCATCTACGCGCGCGCGCCCACATCGCGCTCGAGCGCGGCCGTATCGCGCTGCACGAGGTGCGCATCGACGCGGGCGGCGGGCGCCTCGAACTCAAAGGCGCGCTGCAACGCGATGCCCGTGAGCGTTATGACGTCAGTGCCACGCTGACGAATTTCGATCCCCGGCTCGTGATAGCAGCGCCGCTGCCGACGCCAAGCCGCCTCCCATCGAACGCGTCGGCCGGCCGTCCGGCGCCCGGCGCCGCCCACGCATCCGCAAAACCGGCGCATCGCACGAAGAGCTCATTGCCCGAGGCACGCGTGACCGGGCGCTTCGTCGCCGTCGGCACGCTCGCGCAGCCCTTGGCCACCAAACTTCGCTTCGAACTCGGCGATAGCGTTTATGACGGTTTTCCGTTGACGGGCGCGGGGACGGTCGAACTGGTCGGCGCACGGCTTTTGCCGAGCCACGCGAAACTATCGATCGCCGGCAACGATGTCGAGCTGACCGGCAGCTTCGGCGCGCCGGGCGACCGCTTGCGCTTTCACGTGCAGGCGCCGAGGCTCGATCGCCTCGGCTTCGGCATCGCGGGTACCGTCCTCGCCGACGGCGATCTGACGGGCTCGCTGCCCCATCCCGATGTGACGCTCACCTACGAAGCGCGCGGCGTGGCGATCGGTGCCAACCGCATTGGGGCGGCGACAGGCAGCGCGCGCATCCGCGACGGCGCGACGGGCGCGCTCGAATTCACGACCGACGCGCGCGACGTCCATGCGGGCACGGTCGATTTGTCGACCTTGGCGGCCCATGTCGCCGGCACGCGAGCGAAACATACGTTCGACGCGCAAGCCAAGGGCACGGTGCGCGGACGCCCCGTCGACATGACGCTCGCCGGCACGGGCGCGCTGACCGACGCGCGCGACGGTCTGCATTGGGGCGGGGTGCTCGCGCGCCTAACGAACCGCGGCATGCCCGCCGTCGAACTGCAAGCGCCGGTGGCCGTTTCGGCCGCGGGGCAACGCGTGACGCTCGGCCCGACGCGGCTTGCCATTGAAGGCGCGACGCTCGATGTCAAATCGCTTGTCTACGACCACGGGGCGATCAGCTCGGCCGGTAGCGCTTCGAATCTATCGGTGGCGCGTCTCATCGCGATCCGGCAGATGATCACGGGGCGCCCGTCGCGGCTATCGAGCGATCTCATACTCGGAGCCGACTGGGATTTCGCGCTGGACCGCACGGCGCGTGGCTATGCGCGCTTGGAGCGCCGCAGCGGCGATGCGACGCTTTCGACGGGCTACGGCACGGCGGCATTCGGCATCACGGCGCTGGCGAGCCGAGTCGACTTCACGGGCGGGCGCGTGACCGCAACGCTCCATGCGGCGGCAAGCAGAGTCGGCACGCTGGACGCGAACGTCAGCGCGCCGCTCGCCCCGGATCCGGCGCGCGGCGGGCTGCTCGGGGTGGCCGCCAACGCGCCGCTCGCGGGGAAGCTCGCTTTCGACGTGCCTGCATTGAAGACGACGGGCGGGTTGTTCGGGCCGAGCTACGTGCTCGACGGACATGTCGCCCTGAATCTCGTTGTGGCCGGCACGAGAGCGAAGCCGACATTGTCGGGCTCGCTCGTCGGCGACGATCTCTCGGCGACGCTTGTCGACCAGGGCATTCAACTGAAAGACGGTATCGTGCGCGTGGCGTTGACCGAGAATCTCGTCGACTTGCAGCGCGTCGAGTTTCACGGCGGCGACGGCACGTTGCGCGCGACGGGCGAAATTCGGCTCGATCGCAGCGAGCCCGACCTGACGGCGCGCATCGTGGCCGACAAGCTCGCGCTGTTTGCGGCGCCCGATCGGCGGTTGTCGCTGTCGGGCAGCGCCACGGTCTCGAACGGCGGCGCGGCCGGCGGACTCGACATCGACGGCAAGTTCACGGTCGATCACGCGCTGTTCGACTTACCCGAGCAGCGCGCGCCGCGCTTGTCGGACGATGTGGTCATCGTCAGCGACCACGGTTTGGTACATGGCGCCCCTCCGCCGGCGGAGCCGACGAACAAGCCCGTGGGCCGGTTCGCTCCGCGCGCGAGTGTCGTGATCGATCTGGGCGACGACTTCCGCTTCCGCGGCCAAGGCGCCGATCTGGGCTTGCACGGCGCCGTGACGGCGTTGTCGGCGCCGAATCAGCCGCTGCGCGCCATCGGGAACGTACGCGTGACGGAGGGTTCGACCTATACGTCGTTCGGCCGCAAGCTCGCGATCGAGAACGGCTATTTCACGTTCAACGGGCCCGTGGCGAATCCAGGCGTGAACATTCTCGCGATGCGCCGCAATCAGGAAGTGGAAGCCGGCGTGCAAGTGACGGGGACGGTGCGTGCGCCCATCGTCAAGCTGGTTTCCGAGCCGAATGTGCCCGACAACGAAAAGCTTTCGTGGTTGTTGTTCGGTCACGGCACCGACCAGGGGAACAACTTGAGCCAGCAAAGCTCGATGACGACGGCGCTCGCGCTGCTTGGCAGCGCGACGGGCAAGCGCGTGGCGCAAACTTTCGGCCTCGATGAATTTTCGGTGGGCCGCAGCGACGTCGGGCTGACGGATTCGCAGGTCGTGATGCTATCGAAGGCGATCAACGATCGGCTGGTGCTCGGCTACGAGCAGGGGCTGCAATCGGCGAACAACGCGTTCAAGGCAACCGTGAACCTATCGCGCTTCTGGTCGATTCTTCTGTATGGGGGAACGTTTCAGGGCGTCGACATCAACTACACGCGTCGCTTCGACCGCTGGCGGTGGTGAAGGTGCTGGGCGGCTCTGCGGCTTCGCGCGTGCTTGATGGGTGCTTGATGCGTGCTTGGTGCGTGCTCGG